>JAGUUF010000372.1 GCA_020063545.1 Cytophagales bacterium | reverse complement strand
GGGTACTATTTACCGTGCGTATGCCCTTCGCTGCTTTAAAGCTGGCGCCATGGATTTTGACGACCTGCTGTTTAACACCGATAAACTCTTTAAGGAACACCTGGATGTACTCAATAAATACCAGTACAAAATTCATTACGTACTTGTTGATGAGTTCCAGGACACCAACCTCTGCCAATATTTTATTATCCGTAAACTGGCCAGCATGCGGCAAAACATTTGCGTAGTGGGCGATGATGCACAAAGCATCTATGCGTTCCGCGGGGCCGATATTACCAACATCCTGAACTTTGAACGCGATTATTCGGATTTAAAAATCTTTAAGCTCGAACAAAACTATCGCTCCACGCAAAACATTGTGGAAGCTGCCAACTCGGTTATCCGTAAAAACCGCGCCCAACTGCCCAAAACCATCTGGACGGCCAACGAGCCGGGTAACCTGATCGAACTCATTAAAGCCGTCTCGGATAATGAAGAAGGACGCTTGGTGGCCTCTTCCATATTCGAAGAAAAAATGCAGCACCAGCTCAGGTTCAGCGACTTTGTTATTCTTTACCGCACCAACAGCCAGTCGCGGGCCATGGAAGAAGCGCTGCGCAGGATGAACATTAAATACAAAGTGGTGGGCGGTCTCTCCTTTTACCAACGCAAAGAAATCAAAGACCTGCTTGCGTACCTGCGCTTTACGCTGAACCAGAACGATGAAGCTTCCTTCAGGCGCATCATTAACCTGCCCAAACGGGGTATTGGCGATTCCACCATCGACAAAATTATTGTGGCCGCCAACGATCACGGCATTTCAATCTGGGAAGTGCTGCAAAATGCCCATGCGTTTATCGGGGGCAGGGCTGCGGTGCCACTTGAAAATTTTGTAACCATGATCAAGCGGTTCGCCATTGAAACATCGCGTAAAGACGCATACGATGCCGCGTTTGAAATAGCGAAAGGTTCGGGCCTGCTGCGCGAATTGAATGAAGACAAAACAGAAGAGGGACTAAGCCGCTATGAAAACGTTCAGGAACTGCTTAACGCCATTAAAGAATATGTTGACGACCCGGAGAAACCCGACAAATCGCTTGGCGCTTTTTTGCAGGAAGTATCGTTAATCACCGGCCAGGATGAAGACAAAGACGCTGACCCGGAAAAAGTTACCCTGATGACCATACACATGGCCAAGGGGCTTGAGTTTAAATACGTGTACATCGTGGGCATGGAGGAGGATCTGTTCCCATCGCAAATGATGCTGAGCAGCCGGGCCGACCTGGAGGAAGAGCGCAGGCTGTTTTATGTTGCGATAACGCGGGCGCAAAAGCGGGTATTCCTATCCTATGCGCTGACACGCTACCGCTTCGGCCGGCTGAAAAACTGCGAGCCCAGCCGGTTTATTGATGATGTCGATCCGGCTTTCATCAAAGTAAGCACACGTTTTACCGGTGTCGGCTCAATACCGGTTACTACCGGGAACTACGCACGCACCCTGGTAAACGGCATCCGCAAATCGGTAACCTCAGTACCTCCCACAAAAAACAAGTCGGCCTACAAACCTCCGGCAGACTTTGTTCCCAGCGATACTACCAATTTGATTGCCGGCATGCGGGTGGAGCACCCAAAGTTTGGTTTCGGCAACGTAGTTGCGCTGGATACCTCAGGTGCCGACCGGAAAGCCCGAATACAATTTGACGATTTTGGCGAAAAGACCTTATTACTTAGCTTTGCCAAACTAAGGATACATGAATAGGGTATTGGGCGCCACAGCCATTTCTAAAAAATGCACAGGGTGTTATACCGACCGTTGCTCAGCCTGAAAAACTAAACGCTGAAAATCCGTAACTAAAGAAACGCAACATTTAAAACATGATAGGAGAATACAATTCACAGCGGCCCCAGATTATTCTGAAAGAATACGGCCGCAATGTTCAAAAGCTGGTAGAATACATCCGTACGGTTAAAGACAAGGAGAAGCGCACCGAACTTGCCTATACCCTTATTGAACTGATTAAACAATTAACACCCAGCCTGAAGGACCAACCTGAAAATCCGCAGCGGCTTTGGGATGACCTCTACATCATTGCCGATTTTGACCTGGATGTGAACAACCCGTACCCGGTACCGGAACGTGATGTATTGTTTAAGAAGCCCATGAAGGTAGCTTACCCGCAAAGCAACATCCGCTACAAGCATTACGGAAAGAACATTGAATACCTGGTAAAAGAAGCCATGAAGAAGGAAGATCCGAAAGAGCGTGAAGAAGCGGCCATTTACCTGGGTAAACTGATGAAAACATTCTACGGCAACTGGAACAAGGAAACCCTGGATGACTCCGTAATCGTAAACGACTTGCGCGCGATGTCGAACGGTAAGCTTAACATGGATCTTGACAAGGTACGCGAAGACAACCTGTTCGAAAAACTGTACCGGGAGAAAAAACAGTTAAAGCCGCTGGGCAATGGCGGCCCGCGCGAAGGCGGCCACCGAAAATTCAAACACAAGAACAAAAACCGCAGGCGCAGAGACAATCAATAACCGGATGAGTGTCTTCAAAATCAAAGGCGGCAGAAAACTGAAAGGCGAAATTGTTCCGCAAGGCGCCAAAAACGAAGCCCTTCAGGTAATATGCGCTGCGTTGCTGACGGATCAGCCGGTAACCCTCCACAACCTGCCCGACATCCGCGATGTCAATAAACTGCTTGAACTCGTTGCCGACCTCGGTTGCCGCGTTGATAAGATTGCTCACCACTCCTGGCGCATAACCGCCACAACCGTGGATACAACATTTCTCGAATCGGAAGCATACAAAACCAAGGCAGCTTCCCTGCGCGGATCGGTAATGCTGCTGGGCCCCATCCTGGCACGGTACAGAAAAGCCGGCCTGCCCAAACCCGGTGGCGATAAAATCGGGAGAAGAAGACTGGACACCCACTTCCTCGGATTTCAGAAGCTCGGTGCAACATTCAATTTCGATTCCAGTGAACATCTGTTCCAGGTTTACGCCCCGCAGTTGAAGGGGTGCAACATGCTTCTGGATGAACCGTCAGTTACCGGAACAGCCAACATCATCATGGCAGCCGTGTTGGCCAACGGCACAACAACTATTTACAATGCAGCCTGCGAGCCGTACATCCAGCAGCTTTGCCACATGCTTAACCGTATGGGTGCAAAAATCAGCGGCATCGGTTCTAACCTGCTCACCATCGAAGGCGTTTCGAAACTTGGCGGCACCGAACATACCCTGTTGCCCGATATGATCGAAATTGGGAGTTTTATCGGATTGGCCGCCATGACGCAATCAGAAATCACCATTAAAAACTGCCGCATTGATATGCTGGGCATAATACCGGATGTATTCAGGCGGCTCGGTATTAAAATGGAATTCAGGGGCGATGATATTTTCATCCCTGAACAGGCGGGCTACGAAATAGAAAACTTTATTGACGGTTCCATCCTCACCATTGCCGATGCCCCCTGGCCCGGGTTTACTCCGGATTTGTTAAGTATTGTATTGGTAGTGGCCACGCAGGCAAAAGGTACCGTACTCATCCACCAGAAAATGTTCGAGAGCCGCCTCTTTTTTGTAGATAAACTGATAGACATGGGCGCCCAGATCATTTTATGCGATCCGCACCGGGCAACCGTAATCGGGCTTAACCGCAAACAGGCCCTTCGGGGAATTAAAATGGCCTCGCCCGACATTCGTGCTGGTGTAGCGTTGCTCATCGCAGGCCTTTCAGCCAACGGCACCAGCGAAATCTCCAATATCGACCAGATTGACCGCGGATACGAAAAAATTGATGAGCGCTTAACGAAACTTGGGGCTGATATTACCAGGGCTTAACCTTCAAGCCTGAGCCCCACCGGGCAATGATCGGAGCCCAGGTATTCATTATAAATCATAGCTTGCTTTACCTGCGGCAGCAATGCCTTGCTTACAAGAAAATAATCGATTCGCCAGCCCACATTACGGGCACGTGCATTAAACATGTAATTCCAGTAGGTGTACTTCACTTCATTGGGATGAAAATGCCGGAACGTATCCACAAACCCGGAATCAAGCAGCCGCTGAAACCCGTCAATCTCGCGCTGGGTATAACCTGCCGACTTGTTGTAGTTGTCTTTTGCACGGGCAATGTCAATGGGTTGATGGGCAACGTTCAAATCGCCACATACGATTACAGGCTTTCGCTGCTGAAGTTCAACGAGGTACCTCCTGAATTCGTCATCCCACTTCTCGCGGTAGTCAAGCCGCTTTAATCCTTCACCCGAATTTGGGGTATACACGGTTACCAGGTAAAACCCCGGATACTCGGCCGTAATAACCCGTCCTTCCTGGTCGTGCTCGGCATGGTTCATGTCGTAGGTAACACCCAGCGGCTCGGTTTTGGTGATGATGGCCGTGCCCGAATACCCCTGCCGCGCTTTCGATGAGTTAACATACCCTGTATAGCCGGGAAGCAATTGCAACACATTCCTTACCTCCTCCACCGAAGCCTTGGTTTCCTGAAGGCACAGTATGTCGGGGTTCAGGGTTTTTATATCCTTAAGAAAATCCTTCTTGATGATGGAGCGGATTCCGTTAACGTTCCAGCAAACCAGGTGAAGTTCGGGCATGTTGTCAGGCGAATGAATTCAAAAATAAAAATCCCGGCACAGGCCAGGATTACAAACCAAACAAATGGCTTAAAGAACTACCCCTTTTTTTCTTTCTTAGCCTTAAACTCCTCTTTAATCTTTTCGATGTCAACATTCTTGATCACCGGCTTGGCGTTCTGCAGCTTGAGCGTTTGGCGCCTCACGGCACTTTTCGAACGATCTTTACGGTTTTTGCGCTTTAATCGGGTAACGGACATGATAGTGTGTGTTTAGCGACCGCAAAAATGCTTAGTATTTCGGTGGATTCAAAATGCAATAGAAAATTTAGAAAATGAACGTTCCTGCTTTTTGGGCTATCCCTCATCCGTTTGAATTTTGAATCCTGAATCATAAATCTTGAATTGAATCCTTAGTTTTGGGCGGATATGGAAAAACCAAGCCTTCCTAAAGGTACTCGTGACTTCGGCCCGCAGGTAATGGCCAGGCGTAACCATATAGTTGATGCCATCCGCGCGGTGTTTCAGAAATACGGGTTTCAACCGCTCGAAACCCCGGCCATGGAAACCCTGGCTACGCTAACCGGAAAGTATGGCGATGAAGGCGACCAGCTTTTGTTCAGAATTTTAAACAGTGGCGATTTTCTGAAAAATGTTGACCTGCACAACGTAACGGATGCCAGGACGCTGGCTCCTTATATCTCTGAAAAAGGTCTTCGGTACGACCTCACCGTTCCGTTTGCGCGCTACGTGGTTATGAATCGCCACGACATTACACTACCCTTTAAGCGCTACCAGGTGCAGCCTGTGTGGCGGGCCGACCGGCCGCAGAAAGGTCGCTACCGCGAGTTTTACCAATGCGATGCCGATGTGGTCGGTACCGACTCGCTGATCTGCGAAGCGGAGATTATCCTGATGATTAAAGAGGTGATGACCCGCCTGAATGTTGCGGATTATTCCATCAAAATAAACCACCGTGAAATCCTGAACGGCATCGCCCATGCCATTGGTGCATCGGGTAAGGAAACCGAGTTGTTTGTGGCTATTGACAAGTTGGATAAAATCGGTGAGGCGGGTGTGCGGCAGGAACTTGAGAACAAGGGATTTTCAACAGAACAATGCCTGAGCCTTTTTACCATACTCAAAACCCCCGGCACGAACCAGTCGAAACTGGGATCGCTGCATACCCTATTCAAACCTTCCCAACCCGGACAAAAAGGTGTTGCCGACCTGCAGCAGGTTTTTGAGTTGCTTACCCGTTACCGGCAGGATGATGCCCACGTTGAATTTGACCTGGCCCTGGCCCGCGGACTCAGCTATTACACCGGTTGCATATTCGAAGTAAAAATAAATGGTGTAGCCATCGGCAGTGTTAGCGGTGGAGGCCGGTACGATAACCTGACACAGGCCTTCGGTTCAAAAGAAAAATTATCGGGTGTGGGCATCTCATTTGGGATTGACCGGCTTTACGATGCGCTGGATGAACTTAACCTGTTCCCGAAAAGCGCGCGCGCAGTTGCAACCGTGCTCGTTTGTCATGTGGATGAGACAAGCCTCCGGTACGGATTAGGTGTACTTTCACAACTCCGGTCAGTTAACATCGCTTCAGAGATCTTTCCCGAAACCGCCAAGCTTAAAAAGCAGCTCGATTTCGCAAACAATAAAAAAATTCCTTATGCCCTGGTTATCGGGCCAGATGAAATCAAATCAGGCATCCTTGCATTAAAAAATCTGGAAAGCGGGCAGCAGGAAAACCTGCCGCTTGATGCGATTATTAAAAAACTGATACCGTGACGTTTACGCTTACCACCAAACCCATAACACTGGCCGACCTGTCGGCAATAATTTCCAGCCCGGTACAACTGCAGGTAAGCGATGAGGTGAAGAAAAAAATTTTGGCGTGCCGCCATTACCTGGATGAGAAGCTGAAAGACACCGTTCACCCGATATACGGGATTAACACCGGTTTCGGTTCCTTGTACAACAAATACATTTC
>JAGUUF010000005.1 GCA_020063545.1 Cytophagales bacterium | reverse complement strand
TTCATGCCTTTGATTATGTAGGCTTCAAACTCCTGGACTTTTTTATCCGTCATCGATACTTTCTGTGCCAGGCCCTGCTGCAGGCAGAATAAAAACAGTGGAATAAAAACTCTCATGGTTATCGGGGATAAGGTGGTTAAAAAGATGGTTAAGCGATCTGTTTTTCCATAATCATAAATTCAAGCGGCTGTTTCGGAAAGCCAAAACGCGGATCGGTAAAGGCAAATGGTTTACGTTTGCCGGTATCGTAGTAGCCGTGCCGGATGTACCAATCGATCAGTTCTTTTCTTACCGTTAGTACATTCATGAAAATAGCTTTGCAATTTTGTTTTCGGGCTTCGTCCTCCGATGCTTTCAGCAATGCTTTACCAATGCCTTTGCCCTGTATGGTCGGGTTAACCGTGAGCATGCCCAGGTAAAGTTTATCGCCTTCTTTGCGCAACTCCACGCAGCCGATAATTTTTCCTTCATCAACATATTTAAGTATGAGGCTTCCGGGTGTTTCGATAATCGCTTTCAACAATTCAGCATCGGTGCGGGAGCCGTCAATCAGGTCGGCTTCGGTGGTCCAGCCCTGGCGGCCTGTATCGCCCCGGTAAGCGGAGTTGACTAATTTACTGAGTTCGTGTGCGTCTTCAGGTAATGCAGGCAATATATCAGCCATGGAATTTGGATAGAGGTTACGAATATATGCAACTTATTGCGCAGTAAAAGCAGGGTTTAGTCTCGTTCGACTTTATAAAATCGTCCTTCCAGCTTATAAAAACAGTCGTAGTTTCGGGGCTTGTGCCTGTTTCTTTGGACAAAAAAGAAAAACTATGGAAACAACACTCACCTCATCAACCCGCAGGCACGACCTCGACTGGCTCCGGATCATTGCCATTTTAATCTTGCTTTTTTTCCACACCGGCATGTGGTTTGTTCCGTGGGACTGGCACGTAAAGAACAACGAACTCAGCGGCAGCTTTCGCTACTGGATGGTGTGGCTGCACTTCTGGCGCATGCCATTGTTGCTGTTTATTTCCGGTGCGGGCACCTATATGGCGCTGGGCAAACGTTCCATTAAACAATATGCCGGTGAGCGGTTTCGCAGGCTGTTCATACCGCTGGTGTTCGGTATGTTTGTAGTGGTGCCGCCACAGATTTATTATGAACACATTAATGAATACAACGGCTACTTCGATTTCTTTAAAACTGTTTTCAATTTCGTGCCCTATCCCGAAGGGAGTTTCAGCTGGCACCACCTGTGGTTCATCTTGTATCTGCTGTTGTATTCGTTACTGCTCATACCGTTCTTCCGGTACATTCGTTCTGAACGTTCGGAAAAATTCAGGGCTACGGTTAGTCGTTGGTTATCGAGCCCGGCCGGCATGTTGCTCATTCCATCCGTGATTATCATTTTCACGCAGGCGATTTTACGCCCGTACTTTCCGGATGAAACACACGACCTCACCGACCTGGCGTTTTTTGTTTTCTACATGTGCTTCTTCTTTTTGGGGGTATTATTTTATTCCGATAAAAATCTCTGGCTTGCCATCGGGCAAAACCGAAAGCACTTGCTGATGGCAGCCTTGTTTGTGCTGATTCCTTTTTATCTCCTGTATTTTCATTTTAGGGGTATTGTGAATTTTCCATGGCCGGAGGACACCATCGAAACGCTGTTTGATATTAGCGGTATGTTCATGAGCTGGTTTACCGTGCTTACGGTAATTGCCTATGGACAACATTACCTGAACAAGCCACATCCGTGGATCAGCAAACTCAACGAAGGCCTTTACCCGTTTTATATTCTGCATCAAACGGTAATTATTGCCATTGGGTATTATATCTGTCAGTTGGAGTGGAGCATTGCCGCCAAGTATTGGTCGATTGCTTTGCTTACCCTGATCAGTTGTGTGGGATTTTATTTGCTGCTCATCAGGCCGTTTAACGTGATGCGGTTTTTGTTTGGGATGAAGCCGAAGTAGAACTTTAGTTACTCTAGAGTTCACCTTCATTTAACCGCAGAGGTTCGCAGAGTTTTACGCAGAGGTACACAGAGAGAAATGTTTAATAAAAGCCCAAGAACTCATTATTAACTCACCGGTTCTCTGCGAATTCCTCAGCGTATCTGCGTTGACTACCCTCTTTAACCGTAGAGGTTCACGGAGCATACGCAGAGATGCACAGAGATTATCTCCGCGGCTCACAGCGATTCTTCTCAGAGTTCTCAGTTTTTTAAAGGAATTCACTACCTTCATTTAACTGTAGCACCATGACAGAGAACGAGATTACCGAAAGAATTATCGGATTTGCGATTAAAGTGCACAAGGCGTTAGGTCCTGGGTTACTGGAATCAGCTTATGAAGCGTGCCTGTATCATGAATTAGCGAAATCTGGGTTATATGTGGAAAGACAAAAACCGGTACCATTGATCTATGAAGAGGTTAAATTGGATTGTGGGTATCGGGCTGACCTTGTTGTAGAGCAGAAAGTCGTAATTGAAATCAAATCTGTTGAAGCGCTTAGCGATATTCATCTTGCACAAATTCTAACATACTTAAAGCTAATTAATTGCAAAATCGGACTACTGATGAATTTCAATGTACTTCGATTAATTGACGGTGTTCGCAGAGTTGCGAACAATTTCTAAAATTTCTCAGCGGCCCTCTGCCACATTTCTCTGTGTTCTCTGCGGTTAATAGGAAATTCTTTATCTTCATATCCGCTATGAAAAAACTTCAGCTTATTTTATTTGTATGGGTTCTCCTCTCGGCTTGCACCGAAGCACCTAAGGAACCCATCGTGTGGAAATCCATTGAAAAAGATTTACAGGCCCAATTCATTTTGGCGCAGGATGGCGATGTAATTGAACTGCCCGAAGGCAACTTCATGTTTACCCGTACGCTGAGCATGGATGGGAAATCGAACATTACCATTCGCGGCAAAGGCATGGATAAAACAATTTTGTCGTGGAAAAACCAAACCGAAGGGGCGCAAGGGTTGCAAGTCAGCAATGGAAAAAACATTGTGTTGGAAGATTTTTCAGTGGAGGATGCCAAAGGCGATAATTTGAAAGTCAATGATACGCACGGCATCACCCTGCGCAGGATCCGATCGGTATGGGCTGAAGGCCCCAAAACTGAAAACGGAGCCTACGCACTGTACCCGGTGTTGTGCAAAAATGTGCTGATGGAAGAGTGTATCGCTATGGGTTCATCCGATGCCGGTATTTATGTTGGGCAATCGGACTCCGTTATCATCCGCAACAATAAAGCCTACTGGAATGTGGCCGGCATTGAAAGCGAAAATTCCAAGTGGGTGGAGATTTACGGCAACGAAGCCTATGATAATACCGGGGGCATTTTGGTTTTTGATTTGCCCGGCCTCACCACCTATGGCCATTCCACGAAAGTGTACAACAACACCATCCGCAGCAACAACCATAAAAACTTTGCCCAGAAAGGAAACATTGTGGCGAGTATTCCGCCCGGCTCGGGTATGATGATACTGGCTACGAACGGGGTGGAAATTTATGACAACGACTTTAAAGACAACACCACGGTAGGCCTGGCCATTGTAAGCTATGAACTGGTGGCCGCCCTGAACGAAGGTGAACAGGAGCAGGATGGCGCTGTTGGCGGAGTGCAAACCGTAAACAACCGGTACAAAGAAGATACGCTGTACAATCCCTATCCTTACAACATCCGCGTTCACAGCAACCGGTTTTCGAACAGGCACTGGTTCCCTACCTTCCGGAACGACATCGGCAAACTGCTGGCAATGAAATCATTTTTCAGTCCGCCAGACATTCTCTACGATGGCATCCCTGATCCGAACCGTGCCGAACGCAATATCTGCATTGATGAAAGCGGGAAGATTACATTCATCAACCTCGATGCAGCCAATGATTTTAAGGGGTTGTCGAAAGATGTTAAGAGCTTTTCATGCAAAGAAGAAAAACCACTTTCGCTGCAGTGAAATTTAGTTACGGAATAGTGTTGTTGGCGCTGGTTTTTTCGTGCACCCGGCAAAAACCCGAAGTCATCGTGGTGGAGGAAGAGTCGTTGGGCGGTGCCACACTTTCTTCTGTAGGCGAGGAAAAGCTTTCGGCATACGGATTTTTTAAAGGAGAACTGAAAAACCTGGAGCCCGCAGAAGGCGTTATCCATTATGAACTTAACTCGCCCCTCTTCAGTGATTATGCCTACAAGAAGCGTTTCATAAAATTTCCCCCGGGCACGTTTGCCACCTACAATGCCGATGACGTGCTCAGTTTCCCGGAAGGCACGGTGCTGATCAAAAATTTTTACTACCCGGCCGATTTCAGAAAATCTTCCGAAAACATCCGCATCCTTGAAACCCGTTTGTTGATTCTTGAAAACGGAACCTGGAAGGCACTGCCTTACATCTGGAATGATGAACAAACCGAAGCTTACCTGGATGTAAGCGGAAAAAATATTGATGTGCGCTGGACGCACCATGACGGCTCGGTAAAACAGGTGAACTACTCCGTACCCAACATGAACCAGTGCAAAGGCTGCCACCTGCGGGGCGATAAGGTAATGCCCATCGGGCCTACCGCGCGCCAGTTAAACGGAGCAATAAGGGGGCAACCGAAAAACCAACTCGAACAACTTGCTGCCCTTGGTTTGCTGCGCAACCTTCCGCCCGCGAATGAGCGCCCACGCCTGGTGGATTACGAGAATGAAAACGAACAACTTAATCTGCGGGCGCGTGCCTGGCTTGAAGTGAACTGTGCGCACTGCCATCGCCCAGATGGCCCTGCTAAGACCAGCGGGCTGCATTTGCTGGCCGATGTTAATAACCCGTTTGAACTGGGCATCGGCAAGCCACCCGTAGCGGCAGGCCGCGGTTCGGGCGGCAGGAAGTACGACATTGTGCCCGGCAACCCGGATGCATCCATTCTCTTCTACCGCATTCAATCCGATGATCCGGGTGTGATGATGCCTGAGCTGGGTAAAAAACTTGTCCATGCAGAAGGTGTGGCGTTGATTCATGAGTGGATCAAATCCATGAACCAATGAACCAAAACCTCACCACCATAAAATTCAACCGGCAGGAATTTGCAGGAGCTTTTGGCGACATCGGTACGGATTTTCCGCTGCTTGTTGCCATGATTCTGGCAACAGGATTGCACACACCCAGCGTACTGATTGTGTTTGGCCTGATGCAGATTTTTACAGGGTTGATTTACCGGATGCCCATGCCGGTTCAGCCGCTTAAAGCCATGGCCACACTTGTTATTTCGCAAAAGATAGCCGGAACCGTTTTGCTCGGTGCCGGCCTGGCCATTGGTGTTGTCATGCTGATGCTATCGCTGACAGGGTTGCTGGATAAGCTTGCCCGGTGGGTACCCAAATCGGTTGTGCGTGGAATTCAATTCGGGCTGGGCCTTAGCCTTTGCCTGCTGGCATTTAAAGATTACCTACCTGCCAATGGCTTAAGCGGCTTCGTACTTGCTGCCATCGCTTTTGTGCTGATTGTGGTTTTGATTGACAACCGGAAGTACCCCGCTTCACTGGTGGTTATTCTGTTGGGAATACTTTATGCCGCAATAAACCTGGATGAAGTTTCACCTTTGTTCGGTTTTACGTTGCCGCAGGTAAACGCGCCATCAATCGATGACATTGCCAAAGGGCTTGTGTTACTGGCATTGCCGCAAATTCCGCTTTCGCTGGGTAACTCCATTTTGGCTACGCGCCAGGTTGCCCATGATTTATTTCCCGAACGGAGCGATATAACCATTCGCAAAATCGGGATAACGTATTCAATCATGAACCTGGCTGCACCCTGGGCTGGCGGCATTCCGTGCTGCCACGGGGCGGGTGGCATGGTGGGCCATTATACCTTTGGAGGCCGTACAGGCGGATCGGTTATCATTTATGGAATGATCTTTCTTATACTCGGGATGTTTTTCGGAAACAGTTTTCACCAACTCATTGCTGCATTTCCGCTGCCGGTACTGGGAACCATCCTGCTTTTTGAAGGAGCCGCATTGCTTTTGCTCATCCGCGATCAGGCCGCTGATCAGAAAGGACTGGTTGTAGCGATATTAACCGGCCTGCTTGCTTTTGGCTTGCCTTATGGTTTCCTGGTTGGCATTGTTGCAGGACTTCTGCTGCATTACCTGCCGGTTAACCTTAACGCATTGAAAGAAATCGGGAAACAAAAGGACACGTAACAGGTTGCCCGTTATTCCAATTCCCTTATTTCAAAATCCTTTCCCCTTCCGTATTTAATCAGATCCCTCAGCAAATACTGCTCAAGCGTGTGAATATTCTTGACTTTAAAATCACCATCCGCCAGAATATATTCCACCACAAATTCATTCACTTCGCCAAAGTTTATCAGTCGGTATTTTTTTCCAACCCTGAGCACATCAAACGAAAGCCCCTGCATTACAATTCCTCCTCGCGCTCAAGCATTAAAATGGAACTTTGCGGAACGATAAAGTATTTTTCGCCTTCATACATTACCTCAATTGCTCCCTTTTGTAAAAAAATGGCCCGGTCACCTTCCTGTGCCTGTAACGGAAGGTATTTAATCTGCTCCTCTTTGCCTTTCCACAGGTCATCCTCATCGGCCGGCATGGGCAGCGGGTAACCAGGCCCTACTTTAATCACGTAGCCGCTTTGGATTTTTTCTTTCTCCTGAACACCTGGTGGAAGGTAAAGGCCGTTGGCTGTTTTGTCGGATTGTTTGGAGGGTTGTATCAGTACCCGATCGCCAACAACAATAATTTTTTTAAGCCTGTTATCCTGTGTTAGTTTCATCGGAACAAAATTACGGAGTTTAAATTACTGAAAATAAAAAGGCAGACTATTTAGCCTGCCTTTTCAGGAACTTCGGGAAACGCTACTTCTTTCCAAGCACCACGCCTATCACACCACCGCTAACGCCCATCATCACGCCTATCACCAGCGGATCAACCAGGGCCCCGGTAAGGTTCATGATGTTGGTAGTGCCATACATGGTCAGGTCAACACCATACCCGATAATCAGGCCAATGATTACCCCGGCTTTAAAGCCTCCGCCAAACGTTGTGATGTTGGCCCAGTTGCCAAAAATGTACACCAGCAGGTAAGTCTGCAGCAGGTTGCCTACAGCAAGCGCCCACCAAACCATTTCGGTTTCAGCGCGCATAACGCCCGATGCAGTGCCCTGGTTGGAGTTGAAGAAATCCATGAGCAGCATGCCGTAAAGAAGCCAGCCCAGCAGGAAAAATACGACAAACCCGGCAAGGGTTGCCAACATTCTCTTTTTCAGGTCCATAATTTTAGGGGTTTAGTTATTGATAAAAGCTAAGTTCTTTCAATACAGGCTATCAACCCCGCCACCCGATTCAATTCACGATTCAAACAAATCCTTTTGCGCCTCTTCATTTCGCTTATCGGTGTAAAGCGGCAGCTTACCCAGATTTTTGGAAACCAGTGCCTCATCCATTTCAATGCCTTTTTGTTCGGCATCTGCTTTTTGTTCCTGTATCTGCAGGGCAAGTTCCTTATTGCTGATTTGTTTGGCTCTTCGCTCAATGGGCGGATTAAGTTTTTCGGCCCGCTCAAATTCAATAACCTTGTCCAAAAAATCTTTTGGCAGGTCGGCCTCGCTTCGGTAAACCAGTTCAAAAAACTGCTTGGCAAAGAAGCCGTCAATCTGAATCCTTCGTTTGGACAGGTGCACAAACTTGCCGATAACCCGGCAAATGTTCTCGCGCTCCTCGGGGCTTAGCTGCTCGGCAAATTCATACTCTTCAATTTTACGAAGCGAAAGAATAACGGGCTCGAGCGCATCAATGGAAATTACATACACCGTGTAATCGCTCAGCTTGTATTCAAACTGTTCTACCACCTCCAGCGTGTTGGTGGGTACCACCAGGAAAACTTCCCTGCGCACATTTTCTTCTTTTACATACTTGCTCACACTTTCGGCCTGGTTTCGCAGGTAAATCGGAAAATTCGACAAATCGTCATTGCCGGGACTCTTGGCATCAAAAACAATAAATTCATCATTGATTTTTAAGGTATTGTCGGGCTTGCCTTTAAAGGGTACTGCCTCCAGATATTCTACGCCATTCCGGTTACAAATAATTTTTATTCGGTTTTTTACATCGGCTTCGTGCTTCGACCAAGTTTCTTTCAGTTTTCGAAGCCGCTCGTACTCGGCTTGCTTTTGTTTCTCCTCCTTTTCGTTTCGTTCCTTTACTATATCCTCGCGCAGCTTTACAACCTGGTTAACGGCCCGCTCGTGCTCCAGCCTTCGCTGTTCTTCCCGTGACTTAAACTGGGTGTTCTCTTCGCGTAACCTCCGGTTATCCTGCTCAAGGTACTCAACTTTTTGCCTGCTGGCCGCCAGTTCGTTGGCTAACTCCTGCCCGCGTTTCAAATAATTTTCATTCTTCTCTTTAAGCGAAGCATTTTCTTTTTGAAGATCAGATTTGTCTGAAGCCAGTCGGTCAAGGGCTGCCTGTTGTTTGGTGCTCTCGGCACGTGCACTGTCAAGACCGGATATCAACTGCTGCAATTCGGCACTCGTGTCAATCAGCATTGACCTGATCCGTCCCCACCGGAACAACCGGTCCCACAGGGAATACGACCTGAGTTCATTGAATAACGCTTTAATACCATCCAATCCGTTTTCCATATGCTAAAGGTAATTGAATTTGCAGTTATATGCGGTAAAGATGGCATACTGAACCTGACAGGCTGTGTCAGCGTTTATGCCGTGGATACCCCTGTACAAATTGGCTTTGCCAAAAGCCTTTTGGTAACTTGCCCACGCAATTTTCACTGAAAACACACTTTTTATGACCGAATTAATCACCACCAGTAAAAAAGCCATTGAACTTGAAGATCAATACGGGGCACATAACTACCACCCCCTGCCCGTGGTGCTTACCAAAGGCGAAGGTGTTTTTCTGTGGGACGTGGAGGGCAGGCGCTATTACGATTTTTTGTCGGCTTACAGTGCGGTTAACCAGGGGCATTGCCATCCGCGCATCATCCATGCGCTGATTGAACAAGCTAAGGAACTTACGCTTACTTCGCGGGCTTTTTATAACGACAAGCTTGGGCTTGCCGAAAAATACGTGTGCGAAACATTCGGCTACCAGAAGGCCCTGTTTATGAACAGCGGTGCCGAGGCCAACGAAACGGCCATTAAACTTGCCCGCAAATGGGGTTATACTAAAAAAGGAATACCCGAATATGAGGCGGTGATTGTTGCCCTCCGTAAAAATTTTCATGGCCGCACCACTACTATCATCTCCGCTTCATCTGATCCCTCGGCCCGAAAGGGGTTTGGTCCGTTTATGCCGGGATTTGAACTCGTTGATTATGATAATGTGCCCGCACTTGAAAAAGCCTTGAGCAACCCCAAAGTGTGCGGCCTCTGGATTGAGCCCATCCAGGGCGAAGCCGGTGTGTATGTACCGGCCGATGGTTACCTGAAAGCTGCCGAAAAATTATGCCGCCAGTACAATGTGCTGCTGATGATGGATGAAATACAAACCGGTATTGCCCGCACCGGAAAAATGCTGGCCAGTGATCATGAAGGGGTGCGGCCTGATTTGTTAATCCTGGGCAAAGCATTAAGCGGTGGTGTACTTCCCGTTTCAGTTGTGTTGGCGGATGACGATATCATGTTGGTGATCAAACCGGGGGAACATGGTTCCACGTTTGGCGGTAACCCGCTGGCTGCGGCCGTTTGCATGGAGGCGTTGCAGGTAGTGAAGGATGAAAGACTTGCCGACAATGCTGAACGGCTTGGGAAGATTTTCCGTGAACGGATGCATGCATTAATCAAAAAAACAAACCTGGTTACCCTGGTACGCGGCAAGGGCTTGCTCAATGCCATCGTGATTAACGATACACCCGAAAGCCTGCCTGCCGGTCAGGCAGGCCAAACCGCCTGGAACATTTGTTTAAAATTTGCCGAAAACGGTTTATTGGCCAAGCCTACACACGGTAACATCATCCGCCTGGCACCACCCCTGGTTATTACCGAAGAGCAACTGCATGAATGTTGTGATATTATTGAGAAGTCGGTGCTGGAGTTTAGTAAGCGGTAGAGCCAGGAGTCATCCTACGACTTGTAGTCGTAGGATGACTGTGATTATTCCTCACCAAAATAGTCGCTATCAACCCTCTTTACTTCATAATTACTAACACTGTTTACGCCAATATTGTAGTCAATCATTAGCTGAGCAAGACGTTCACCATCAACCAAGACTATTTTGGTTTCATTTCTAGGTACATAATCCATGGCATCACGGGTAAACGAGGATGTTGTTATGAATATTCCTTTTTTTGCTCCTTGTCCGGCCAATGCGCCTACAAATTTTTGTAACTCAGGACGCCCAACAACATTGCCTGGTTGCCATCTTTTTGCTTGTATGTAAATGACATCAAGACCAAGTTTATCCTCTTTAATAGTTCCATCAATTCCTTCATCTCCGCTCTTTCCAATTGCCTTACCTGCATCCTTGATTGAGCCTCCATAACCCATTTTAACCAGCAGTTCAACAACAAGTCTTTCGAAAAAAGCTGGCGAAAGATTTAACACCCGGTTAATCAAATCCTGAGCTAAAGATTTTCTAATCTTTTGATAAGCTGCTTCAAGTGTTTCTTCAGGAGTTTGAATTACTCTATCTTCTGTTGTTTCCAAATCGTTCTCAGCACTGCTTTCTGATCGCTTAGCCGATTGAAATTCAACAAACTCGGGGAATTGCTTTAAAAATCTAACATCTATTGAATTTGGGTTCTTTTTCAAGACCTCAAGGCCACGGGTAGTAATCGTAATGGTAGCCCGTTTAGGAGTATCTATCAGACCAGATTTTTTTAAGTAGGTTTTTGCCCATCCAACACGATTATCAAATATTGGCTGCACTCCGCTCGGTAACAGTTCCTTTCTTTCGTCCTCCGTTAACCCAAACTCTTTTGATAGCTGCTCAATTATATCACGGAATCTATGTTCGGCTTTGTCCGAAACTTGTCGAAGCAAAGGCAACATAATTCTTTGATAATCCGGTATCATTCAACAATTTCATCAATCACCTCAAAGGCCGCCCGCTCACCGGATTTAAGGGCACCGCTGATGGTTCCGAATTCCCCTGTCGTATCGGTGGCTTCGCCTGCAAAAAACAGTTTTCCGGCTACGGGCGCTGCAAGCGCCTCACGGTCGGTTGGAATACCCCCGGTTAGCGGAAATGAAAAGCCTCCTTTGGCAAACGGATCTTTGGTCCAGTCTTTAATGGTGTAGATCAATTTGTTTTCCTCGCCCGGCAACGTACTTCTGCGCACGTTTTCGGTAGCATCGCCACCAAACCAAACATCCATCTCCGCGATAATGCTCTCCACAACCTGGTCACCGGTCAGTACCGAAAAGGCTTCAGCTTTGGGGCCGTTAATGGTAATGCTCAGCGCTTTGTTCAGTGTGCTGCGTCCGACACCCGCATTAAGCATCATAGGGCCTTCGGCACTGCCGATAATGGCGGCAACATCTTCACCCCAGAAGTTGCGCTTAAATTCAATCAATACACGCATGGAAGCTTCCATACCAATGCGGCTCATGGCCGTAAGTTTACTGGCAGGCAAGCCTGGCGAAAACGCAATGTCGCCCGCTTTCAGGATGGAAACCGGAACAGTAACAATCAGTTTGTTTACCGTTTCACTTCCGCCACTATGTGTAATTTCAATTAAGTCGCCTGTGTAGTTTACCGATTGAACTACCGTGTTAAACTTGATACTGGGCACTACGCGGCTGTACACCGAAAGCAACGTATCCTGCATGGGGTTATTTCTCAGCGTAAGCTCAATACCATCGTGCTCAATCAATGAAAGGCCGTTGGCAAGCGCATTCGCTCCAATCCGTTCGGACGAAGAACCATAGGGCACACCTAACCAGCTATTGATTAGCCCTTGCATTCCGGCCGCCACACCGGCATTGGTGGCGGCCTGTTTAACGCTAAGGCCTGCGCCCCCGGTAAAAGTTGAGAAGTTATCCTTGAAATTCTTTGCCGTTACAAAGTCTGAATGTAAAAGCGCCTCTGCCTCGTTTTTTACAACATTATCAATTACATATCTGTCGGCACTCAGGGTTCTGAAATCCACCAATGGCACTTTTCGGATTTTCAGTATCTCGCCCCACTTTGAATTGGAACCGTTTACCCGGTCGGCACCGAGCTCAAACGGAAAATCCGAGTACGGGTAATTGTTCGGAAACATAATGAGCGAATCGCTGGGTGCATCGGTGCGGTGTAACGAACACACCCTTCCGCCAACGCGGTTGGCCGCCTCAAAAACTTTTACCTTCACACCTTTGGAGATCAGGATATCCGCTGCAATTAACCCGGCCGCGCCAGCACCGATAATACCCACCACGCCATCGTAGTTGATCTCAGGGCTGGGACTGTCCTTTTCACACGAACTTAGCCATGTCGGCAGGGCCAGCCCCGCTGTTACTCCCAAACCAATCTGCTTCAATGCTTTTCTGCGCTTCACAGGTACCTGATTTTCTGAAAGATAATAAAATATGCCATTTTGGGCCTTATGGATACGGCAAAGCCCCTTTTGGTAAAACGAGTTGCCATTGTTGGCCCTGAATGCACCGGCAAAACCGCCCTTTCAAAAGCACTGGCCGCTCATTATCACACGGTGTGGGTACCCGAATTCGCCCGATCGTTTATTGACCGGCTTAACCGCCCGTACAACCAGGCCGATTTAGTAACCATCGCACACGGTCAACTTGAATCAGAAAACCAACTGGCAACACTGGCCAACCGTGTCGTAATCTGCGATACCAACCTTATCGTGATTAAGGTGTGGAGTGAATTCAAGTACGGCACATGCGATGACGAAATCCTGAACCTACTGGCCTCACAAAATTATGATCACTATTTTCTTACCGATATTGATATCCCCTGGGAAGATGACCCGCAGCGTGAACATCCCGACAAGCGGGAATATTTTTTTGATGTCTATCGAAAGGAATTAATCCACCTCCGGGTTCCCTTCACCACCATCAGCGGAAATTTCAGGCAAAGACTGCACCTGGCAACGAAAGTCCTCGATTTGCTCCTTTCAGATAAGGATTAAAACATTGGCGGAAACGGCTAAGGGGTTTACCGGAAAAAATTCTACTTTCCATACAAATACCTAAGCCTATGAATACCCGAAGATCGTTTATCCAGAAAGCCCTGGGCGTTGCCGGCACCTTTACGCTGGCTCCACTGGCAGCCAAAGCCGTAGCCGAAGATGTTTCAGATGCCCTTCAATCCCTTAATAAACTTAATCCGCTCGCGGCCGCATCGGATGAAGACCTGTGGGCACGTATGGCACAAGCCTACACCGTATCGCCCAACATTATGAACCTGAACAATGGCGGGGTTAGCCCGCAGCCCAAAGTAGTGCAGGATGCCGTTGACCGGTACTACCACCTGAGCAACGAAGCACCCACCTATTACATGTGGCAAATACTGGACAAAGGCCGTGAACCGCTGCGCAGAAAATTAGCTGAACTCGCAGGCACATCGCCCGAAGAGCTCGCCATTAACCGTAATGCCACCGAAGCGCTGGATACGGTTACCTGGGGCCTGACGCTTGCCAAAGGCGATGAGGTTGTTATGACCAAACAAGACTACCCCAATATGGTGCAGGCATGGAAACAAAAGGAAATGCGCGATGGCATTAAGATAAAATGGATAAGTTTTAACCTTCCGGTTGAAAATGACGACACGTTTGTTAAAGAGTTTATAAATGCCACAACCGCTAAAACAAAAATCTGGCACATTACCCACATGATTAACTGGACGGGCCAGATTCTGCCTGTAAAAAAACTGTGTGAAGAAGCCCGCAAACGAAACATTATTTCTATCGTAGATGGCGCACATACCTTTGCCCACATGGATTTTAAAATTCCCGACTTCAATCCCGATTATTTTGGAACAAGCCTGCACAAATGGCTTAGCGCGCCATTCGGTACCGGTATGCTCTACGTAAAAAAAGAAAACATTGCCGGGCTATGGCCTTTGTTTCCAAACGACAAACCTACCGACAGCAACATCCGAAAATTTGAAACGCTCGGCACCCGATCGTTTGCACCGGAACAGGCCATCGGCCAGGCTATTGATTTTCACAACGCCATCGGTAGCAAGCGTAAAG
>JAGUUF010000290.1 GCA_020063545.1 Cytophagales bacterium | reverse complement strand
TCAGTGTTTTGCCGGTTCCGGCAATGCCCTGCAATGAAACCAGCCGGATATCGGGTTTCAATACGGCATGAATGGCAAAGGCCTGCTCGGCATTTCTCGGTTTTATTCCGTACACCGCCCGTTTCTCCACATGTTCAACCATGCCGTTAAACGGGTTGTAATAGGCAAGCACCGATTTTTTGCCGCTTCGCAGGATGTAATAATGGTTTTTTTCCGGAGTGATGCTGCCCAGCACCTCTTCCGGGGGGCAATAGCCTTTTTCGTAAATCAGGTTAATGGCATCGGCATTTACATCTT
This sequence comes from Cytophagales bacterium, assembly GCA_020063545.1. Taxonomy (GTDB): domain Bacteria; phylum Bacteroidota; class Bacteroidia; order Cytophagales; family Cyclobacteriaceae; genus UBA2336. The sequence goes on along the minus strand of JAGUUF010000290.1, from coordinate 8,614 downwards.
CGAGGATGGTGCGGCCGATGTAGAGGGAAGAAATATTTTTGATCTTGCCGGTGGTGTAGTCTTCGGCCTGTAGGCCCAGGGCTTTGGCTTTCAGTCGCAGGTTTACATCTTTTGAAACGAGAATTACTTTGCGCGACTTCTCTTCCTTTTGCAACAGCAGGGCCGAGTTGAGAATGCGGTGGTCGGGCTTATCTTCGTTAAACACCTTGTTGGCATCTACTGAGCCGTTTCCACCGGTATCCATCAGCACTTTAAAATCGCCTTTTCCCTTTCCGTTAATCGGGTTCCAGTGGTGCAGCATCTGGTCTTTGGCCAGTTTGTCTATAAGGCGGATAAACTCGCGGGCTTCAAAATTCTTGGTATCGTTACCCTTTTTAAAGTTGTCTAACTCTTCCAATACCGTTATGGGTATTCCGATATCGTGTTCGTCAAAATTGAGGATGGAGTTGTGTTCGTAAATAATAACAGAAGTATCCAGCACGAAGATCTTCTTCTCCTTTTTGGTTTTAGGCATACTGCGCAAAGAACTTGGTTGGTGAAAGGAACAAAAACCTTTACAGAATTGATAGCCCCCGAAATGAATATTTTTTTAATAAATTTACCTCCCCTTCTTCCCGATTTTCCGGTAATCGTTTAGTTAAACTCGATAGCGTTACCAGGTAGTCATCCAATAGCTTTTAAGGAAATAGAGGTAAACGGACAACCAATTATGAGAAATCCAAACAAAAACCCTGACGGGCTTGGTCAGGGTTGTTATTTTAAACGTGCTGGGTTTTTGTCTCTTTCTCCCGCATCGTTCCGTATATATAATCCCACAGCGGTGAAGAAACGCCAAATACAATCTCCCCGTTTTTGTAGTGGTGTACTCCATGATTAACCCAAAGTACTTTGAGGAAATTCTTGGGCGGCTGGTACGCATGCACCATATAATGAACACCCAGGTACGAAGCATAGCCGACAAGAAATCCCGGAAGGAAGGCAAAAACAAAATCGCCCATAATTAACCTGAAAAGCAACAACAAAATGGTGCCCAGCGTAACGCTTAACAGGGGCGGCATGGCCAGCCGGTCTTTATCTTTTGGAAATTCATGATGCACGCCATGCATCATGTACTGAAATTTCTCGCGCCATTTGGTATACGTAGCCATGTGGAATACGTGGCGGTGCACCATGTACTCTACCCAGCTAAACGCCAGCCAGCCGAGGAAGAACAACAATGTGGTTAACCCGGCCGAGAGGGTCGTGTGGGTTACACTCCAGTACAGCAGGCCTCCGGCATAGGAGAAAAAGATAATAATGGGTACGGAAATGTGCGTACGCGAGAGTTTTTCAAGAACAGGGTTCCTGAAAAGTTGTTTTGTTCCTTTGTTTTGCGGTTTTATTTCAGCCATAACCCAAATCGTTGTGCAAAAATAATCAGAAGCAAAAGTTCATAAAAACCTAAACGATAACTTTCTGGTGTGCCCGTTGAATTGCCTTTTCATAGTGCTTTTCGTACACCGGTAAAATGCGGGTAATGTCAAATTCGTGTGCCCGCTTCAGGGCATTGGCCTTGAATTTCGGCAGGTTGTTCTTATCTAAAATGAACAACGCCTTGCGGGTCATCTCTTCCACATCGCCAATGGTACACAGGTAGCCGGTTACCCCCTGTACATTCAGTTCGGGAATACCCCCCGCATTGGATGATACAACGGGCACTTCGCAGGCCATGGCCTCGAGCGCGGCCAGCCCGAAACTCTCTTTTTCGGAAGGCATCAGGAACAAATCGGCTACGCTAAGCACTTCTTCAACGGCTTCCAGCTTTCCCAGGAAGCGCGTATCATCGCAGATATTCAGTTCGCGACACATGGTTTCGGCCTGTATCCGCTCGGGGCCATCGCCAATCATCAGCAGTTTGGCTGGTATTTCCTTGTGAATGTTGTAGAAAACGGTAATCACATCGCCAATACGTTTCACTTTTCTGAAATTGGAGGTGTGTACAATTAAGGCTTCGCCATTCGGGCAGATGGCTTTCTTAAAGTGATCTTTCTTTTGTTTTTTGAATTTTGCCAGGTCAATAAAGTTTGGAATAACTTCAATTTCGCGGGTAATCCGGAAGTGCTCCAGGGTTTCGCGTTTCAGATCGTGTGAAACGGCTGTAACCCCGTCAGACTGGTTAATGCTGAAGGTAACCACCGGTTCATAGGAAGGGTCTTTCCCTACCAGCGTGATATCAGTGCCGTGCAGGGTAGTTACCACGGGCATTACAACGCCCTGTGTTTTTAAAATCTGTTTGGCCATATACGCTGCCGATGCATGCGGAATGGCATAATGCACATGCAGCAGGTCGAGTTTTTCGTTTTGCGCCACGCTCACCATTTTACTGGCCAGGGCCAGTTCGTAGGGCGGGTATTCAAACAACGGGTAGGTACGGAAATCCACCTCGTGATAAAAAAGGTTTTCATTAAGAAAATCCAGCCGGCTGGGTTGCGAGTAGGTTATGAAATGCACCTTGTGCCCTTCCTGTGCCAGGGCTTTGCCCAGTTCGGTGGCCACAACACCGCTTCCGCCAAAGGTGGGGTAACAAACAATGCCAATTTTAATCTGGTCCATTCAGTATGGGTTTACTTGCAGTATTCAAAAATCGACTGGTAAATTACGTCCTGTATCCGTGAACGGATATTGGCACTAATTAGTTTATTGCCGCGGTCGGGATAAACCCGGTTTGACAGGAAAACATACACCAGGTCGAACTCCGGGTCTATCCAGAGGCAGGTGCCGGTAAAGCCTGTATGCCCAAAAGTTTTTGGCGATGCCCACCACGAAGCCGGGCTGGCTATATCATTTTGCAGGGGTTTGTCCCAGCCAAGTCCCCTGCGGCTTGTATCAAACTGTTTATTGGTGAACAGGCCAATGGTTTCGGGTTTAAAGTATTGCTGGCCGCCATATTGCCCGCCCTGTAATAGCATTTGCCCAAGTTTGGCCAGGTCGAGGGCGTTGCCAAACAGGCCGGCATGGCCTGAGTTACCACCGAGCATGGCTGCCCGCTCATCGTGCACGGTTCCGATAATCATTGACTTGCGGAATGTTTTATCGTATTCGGTAGGTGTTATCATCGAGGCGCTGAACCGTTGCAGCGGTGAATAGCCCAGGGTATTGGCCCCGAGGGGTTCATAAATATTCTGGCGGAGGAAATCATCCAGGGGCTGGTTAAGCATTTTTTCGGCAAGCCGGTGAAGGATGATAAAACTCAAATCGCTGTACCGGAACGGATATGGAGTACGATCGGGCCTGGTTATTAACCGTGATTTCAACGTCCAGTTCCAGATGGAGTCTTTAATGTGTTCTGCCGCATACAGGTTGGGTGCCACCTGCAGCGGGTATTTATCGCTTTTGTTGCGGCTGTAATAGTGCGGAAGCAGCGTAGTGTCCTTCATGGTTAACGGGTACCATGGTTCAAACGGCACCAGCCCGGCCTGGTGGGTCAGGATGTCTTTGATGATGATGTCTTTCTTGTTTGAGTTTTGCATCTCCGGCAGGTACACAGAGGCTTTTTTATACATGTCGATGATCCCTTTTTCGTATAAGAACATGATGGCCTGTAGCGTAGCCGATACCTTGGTTAAAGAGGCCAGATCGTATAGGGTTTGATCGTTCACCGCGGTTTGATTGTCGTATGTAAACCATCCATACGATTGCTGAAACACCACGTTGCCTTTTCGCACCACCACTACCTGGCATCCCGGTGTTGCTTTGGCGTCAATGGCTTCGCGCGCTATGTCGTTTATTTTCTCAAGCACAGTGTTGCTCATGCCGGCTTCTTCCGGTTGGGCAAACTGGAGTACCCGCAACGGAGATAATTCAATGCCTGCGCCTGCCGGAATATTCTGGCTAATGGTTACCGGCATAAATCCGGCTACAGGCCTGGCCCCGAAAATTGCCTGCGGAATAAGTTTGCGCAAAAACTCTTCATCGGAATATACCTGGAAAATTGCCGGGGCGGTATCGAACAATTTGATTTTCGATGGCGAAGTGAAATTGCAGATAACCAGGCGGGTGTTGGTGCTCAGTTTCGCAAGCAATGCAGAATACTCATTTTCTAGTTGCGTTGCGTATGGAAAAATACCGGCAATTACCACACTGAATTTTTTCAAGGCATCATACAGGCCAACGGTATCTTCCGGTTGTTGCAGTGCAAAGTTTTTTACCTGGGCATATTTTTCAATAAACCGGGTAAAGGTTTGATCGTCCCGCTCGCCAACGGAGAGCGTTGCAATGGTTAGCTGGTCTAGGTGGGTGAGGGGCACAGCATCCCGCTCGTTTTTTACAAGGGCAACTGAATTAACCACCAGGCGTTGCTGGAGCAGTTGCGTTTCGGGAGTAGTTAACCTGTCGACAAGGTTTTCGGTATCACCGGTATAGGGTGTAACAGATTTATAGGTGTACTTGAGCGCAAGAACTTTTTTTACGCTTGCCTCCAGTTGGGCCTTCAGTGCTGGCGATTTCTTTAATGCCTTGCGTATCCTGCGCACCGCAGCCGGAATGTTTTCGGGGAACAACAGCACATCGTTACCTGCCTGCAGGGCATAAATTTCCGAGTCACCCGGCCGGTATTTTTCAAGAACCAGTTTTACCTCGGGTATATAGCTGAATATCAACCCCTGAAAGTTCAGCCTCTTTTTCAGGTAATCGGCCGTGTATAACATGGGCAGCGCTTTCGGTACCATCCGGTTTTTAGGGGTAAAGGGTTTTCTGCGATCAGGAAAAATCGGGTTGTGCTGGTAAGCCGGCAGTATGGCAGGGCAGTCGTTTTTAACCAACCGTTCAAGGGTAAACAGATCGTCATCGTTACTGTTGCCGTTTGTGATAACGGGAACACCTTTTTCAAACCGCTGCACCAGTAACTCGTATTTCGGATAATGTTTTACAACAGGAATGACACCGCCATGCATGAGGCCGCGCATATAGGCTGAAGCCTTTGCGCTTACATTGTGCCTATCCTCGCCAAAGGTGTGGTAAATCAGGTCATCGGTTTGAAAAGCGGTGCTCAGGTCGGCCGTTGGAGCGAAATTAAGGTTAACACCCAGCAACCGAAGCTGGCGGGCAATTTCTTTCCCGAACAGGTAAATAAGGGAATCGTTCCGGATTCCGCCCAGCATAAGGGTGTACGGAAAAACCATGGTGCTGTCCAGCACGTTGCCCGGTCCCTCCTCGGCATTCATGCCGATCAGCAAGGGCACGCTTGCGTTTTGCCTGAATTTTCCGGCAAGGCTAACCGCTCCTGCCGGCCCGCCACCGGTAAACACCACGCCCCCAATGCCAAAGTTTTCAATGAGTTTTGCAGTGCGCTCCGCCTGCTCCTGGTCGGCAGCGTTTACCGGTACCATGAGCAACTGGCATATTTTTTCGGTAACTGAAAGGGTTTGAAACACGCTGTCAACCCATTGCTTTTGGACTGTTTGCGCGCGTACGCCAGTTGCAGTTGCGGCTATGAGCAACAGAAAAGTCCAAACTTTTTTGCGTGGCGTGCCGTTAAGTTTTTTGTAATTCAACCCTAATAAGTTCATTTTTGTGAGGTCCAAATTATAACAAATCAGCCCAGTTTTTCGGTTTCCATGAAAATTCCATCGCTATTTATTAAAACCCCGAAACACCGCAGGTTCAATTTCATACCGCGGCATTACGACCCGGTGGAAGAGGAACGTAAACAGCGTGAGGAACGTATCCGTGCAGAGTTGGGTATGACTGCAAAAGAAAAACATGAACTGGAAGCCGAAGCCCTGGGGTATCGGCAGCGCATTGCCGGTTCATTTCGCGGTGCAAAGAAAACGTCCACTGCCCAGGCCGACCCTTCAGCCGGTTTGCTCCGGTTACTTGTACTTACCTTCCTTGCTGTTTGGTTAATTGCTTATTTACATTACGGGTCAATTGCATTGTATGCTTTGTTTCTGATTGTTCCCTTTTACCTCTATTTAAAATTCCGGAAACGGTAGCCGCACGTTCATGCCGGATGTTATTCAATTATTACCCGATTCCATCGCCAACCAGATTGCTGCCGGTGAAGTTGTGCAACGGCCTGCTTCTGCCGTAAAGGAGTTGATGGAGAACTCCATTGATGCCGGATGCACCTCGGTAAAGTTGATCGTTAAAGATGCCGGCAAAACCCTGATACAGGTTATTGATGACGGCAGCGGCATGAGTGAAACCGATGCCCGCATGAGCCTGGAACGGCACGCTACATCAAAAATCCGGAAAGCCGAAGATCTTTTTTCTATTCGCACAATGGGTTTTCGTGGCGAGGCGCTTGCATCCATTGCGGCAGTGTCGCAGTTTGAAATGCGTACCCGGCCGGCCGACCGCGAACTGGGAACGCTGCTGGTAGTGGAAGCTTCGGAAGTAAAAAGGCAGGAACCGGTTGCCTGCGATAAGGGTACCAGCATCAGCGTGAAAAATTTGTTCTTCAATATTCCGGCCAGGCGAAATTTTTTAAAATCAAACCCGGTAGAACTGAAGCACGTGGTTGATGAGTTTCATCGGCTTGCCTTGTCTTATCCTTCTGTGGCCTTTTCCATGATACAGGGCGATGAGTTGGTGTATGACCTCCCTGCCGGAAAAATCAGTCAGCGTATCGTTAACCTGTTTGGCCGTTCCTACCAGGAGCAGCTTGCAGCCTGCCGCGAAGAAACCGAACGGGTTCGGGTTACCGGCTATGTGGGTAAGCCGGAATTTGCCCGCAAAACACGGGGCGAACAATTTTTATTTGTAAACAACCGGTTTATCCGCAGCAATTACCTTAATCATGCGGTAATGAATGCGTTTGAAGGCCTGTTGCCAGAAAATTCGTTCCCGTTTTATGTGCTGTTTATTGAAATCGATCCCAAACATATTGATGTTAATGTGCACCCGACAAAAACTGAAATCAAGTTTGACGATGAGCGGGCAGTTTATGCCGTAATTCGTTCGGCCGTTCGGCAGGCGCTGGGCACGCACAGCCTGGCGCCCTCCATTGATTTTAAAGAAGATGTGAACATCCTGACTAAACTCGGCAACAGCGGCCATTCGAAGGAAGTTTATTTCGAAGAGCGGTTTCAGCCCACGGCTTTGCGTTCTTCTGCCGACTGGCAAAAACTATTCGAAGCCGGTTTTCCGAACAGCCGGTTGATGGGTACGGATGACAAAAGTAAATTGTTTGATGAGATTCCTCAGGTTGAGACCGATCTGCAGGTTGGTTTTTTTCAACTGTTTAATCAATACATTATTCAGCCCGTTAGCCGGGGGCTTATGATTATTGATCAGCAGGCCGCACACGAACGCATTTTGTATGAGCGGTTCATTAACAAGCTGCATTCCAGGTCGGGTGAAAGTCAGCAATGCCTGTTTCCACAGGCGGTAACATTTTCACCGGCCGACTATGCCCTGGTTAGCGAAATGACACCTGAAATTCTTGCCCTCGGTTTTCTGTTTGAACCGTTTGGCAAGAATACGGTACAGGTTCTGGGCATTCCTGCCGGATTAACCCCGGGCCGCGAAAAGGAATTGCTCGAAGGCTTAATCGAGCAATTTAAAGGCAACCAGGCCGAACTGGCATTGCCGCTTAACGAAAACCTTGCCCGGTCGCTTGCCATGCGTGCATCTGTTAAAGCGGGCGAGAAACTTGAGGCTGACATGATGAAGTCAATAGCTGGGCAGTTATTTTCCTGTACGGCACCAAATTATAACCCGGAAGGCCGGCCCACGTTTTTTATTCTTGATTTGCCGAAAATTCAAACGTACTTTAACCGATAATCATTTTTCATGTTTAACCTTACACCCACCGTTAAAAACCTGCTCATCATTAACGTTATGGTTTTTATTCTTCAGATGGTACTGCCACAGGTTACGGCTTACCTGTCGTTGTACAATGTACGCAGTGCCTACTTCCAGCCTTACCAGTTGTTTACCTATATGTTTGCGCATGGTGGCTTTATGCATATTTTTTTCAACATGCTAATGCTCGCGTTTACCGGCCCGGTACTGGAAACCTTCTGGGGTTCAAAACGGTTTTTGATGTTTTACCTGATAACCGGAATTGGTGCAGCGGTTTTCAGCGTGGGGATTGATTTGATTTTTGGCGGAGGTGCCGGGGCTATGCTGGGGGCATCGGGGGCTATTTACGGAGTGCTTATGGGCTTTGGCATGTTGTTTCCCAACATGGAAGTGATGTTGCTGATACCACCCATTCCCGTAAAGGCAAAGTACCTGGTATTTATTATGGGCGGGTTAACCTTTTTAATGGACCGAAGCGGCAGTGTTGCGCATTTTGCACACCTGGGCGGTATTGTGGTGGCCTATATTTTGATTAAATTCTGGCGCAGTCAGGGCGGTACATATTATTAAAAAAAGAAATGCTGGAAGAATTTAAAAACGCGTTTAACCGGTATAACAATGCCCATGTTCAGTTGATCATCATCAACGTAACCGTTTTTTTATTCCTGGTAAGCGTTGACCTGGTAACATGGATAACCGACACGGAAAGTTTCTTTCAGCTTGTTTATAAGCAGTTCAGTATTCCTTCCGGGTACAGCGAGTTCTTCTCCCGGCCGTGGACGCTGATAACCTATATGTTCTCGCACAGCGTGTGGGATATTTTTCATAT
>JAGUUF010000323.1 GCA_020063545.1 Cytophagales bacterium | reverse complement strand
GGTAGTGTGGCTTTTTCTGCCTGCCGTTCGCGGCAGGAAAAAATGAAAATGCTTAGCAGTAAAACAAACCAGCGCATGCTAAGAGATTTATTTGGACGAAAGCATCTTCTTGAATGAAGCGAGTAATTTTTCACCGGCCAGTGCCGGTAATTGTTTTTTGCTGATAACCTCCTTCTCCAGCTTTTTAATGAGTTTGCCAAGTCGGGGCGATCGATAAATTTCCGCCATTAATCCCTGGCTAATGTAGTCGTGGAACCAATTTACCGCCTGCTTTTTCCGGTTTACCTGCCAGAATTTGTTTTTGGAGGTTTTCTCTTTATACGTCAGAATCATTTCCCATATTTCTTCCATGCCGGTATGCTCCAGTGCGGAACATGTAAGTACCGGGGGCTTCCATCCCGATTCATCGGTTCGAAAAAGCTGGAGGGCGTGCTGATATTCTGCCTGCGCATCGCGTGATTTCTTTTTGTTGTCCCCGTCATCTTTGGTTATCACCAGGGCATCGGCCATTTCCATAATCCCCCGCTTTATGCCCTGCAAGGCATCACCAGCACCGGCCAGAATCAGCAGCAAAAAAAAATCAACCATTCCTTTAACGGCAACCTCAGACTGGCCCACACCAACGGTTTCTACAAGAATTACATCGTAGCCCGCAGCTTCGCAAAGTAATATTGACTCGCGCGTCCGCAGGGTTGTTCCTCCCAGTGCACCACCTGAAGGTGACGGCCGGATAAATGCCTGGCTGTTTTTGGATAATTGCTCCATGCGGGTTTTGTCGCCAAGAATACTGCCCTTACTCAACTGGCTTGTCGGATCAACCGTAAGCACTGCAATTTTTTTATTGCGCTGTGTAAGAAAATTTCCGAACGATTCAATAAAGCTGCTCTTGCCAACCCCGGGTGCCCCGGTAATACCAATCCGTATAATATCCTTTACCACGGGCTTGAGTCTACTTAATACCTTACCTGCTGTAACCCGATCGGCCGCAAGATCACTTTCAATCAGCGTAAGTGCTTTGGCCAGCACCACCCGGTTGCCTTGCCGGATGCCCTCCACATAATCATTTACTTTAAGTCGTTGTTTCAAGGTGCTGCTGTTTAGGAAAAGGAAACTAAATTTCTAAATTTACTTAATTCATCCTGTATTGTTATGAGAAAATTCTGGCTTGACTGTGCTGCCGGTACGGTATTCGTTTTTGCGGTGCTGGCCGGATTGTATGGCATTACGCAACTTCGTGTTTTCGATGCATTCGATCCGCTGGGCCAGGCCTTGGGCGATATGGAGTTAACCGACATCGCCTTTTCGCAAATCCGGGAAGACCCGCCCATGGATACCAATATTGTTATCGTTAATATCGGGTACCTGTCACGGGCACAAATCGGTCAGCAGATTATTAACTTAAGCAAGCATAAGCCCAAAGTAATCGGGCTTGATATCATCTTCAGTTGCGACTGGCTGCAGGATTCAACCATCTGCCCTCAGGCTTACGATACGATGGGCAATATGTATTTCGCCTATGCGGTTGAACAGGCAGGCAACGTGGTAATGGCGCACAAGCTTCAGCAAACGAAAAAGCTGATTAAGGAATTTGGCGATATTGATGTTTACGATTCAATAGAACATACCTATCCCACCCTGATGCCCGGTGCGTACGAAGGTTTTGTAAACCTTGAAACCGAAGCGGCCCACCAGGAAGATTTGAAAGCCTGCAGAAGGTTTAACCCCCAAATGATGGTAAACGGCCAGCGCGAACTGGCGTTCTCGGTTAAGATGGCCATGATTTACGATTCGGTAAGAACAAAGCGTTTCCTGGCCCGCGATAAGCCTACCGAAGTAATCAACTACAAAGGCAATATTGTTGACTGGCACGGGGCATCGAACTATGCCGGCCGGTACATTGTGCTCGACTGGGACCAGGCCCTTGACACAACGCAGTTTGTCGGAGAAATGATTAAAGACAAGATTGTGATTATGGGCTTTTTGGGCGGTGATTTAACAGATACCTCGTGGGATGATAAATTCTTTACTCCGCTCAATAAAAAATATGCCGGCAAGGCCCGGCCCGATATGTATGGCGTGGTTGTCCATGCCAACATTGTTTCCATGATCCTCGAAGAAGATTACATTGAAGTGCTGCAACCTTGGCAGGAAATTGCCATCGCCATCATTGTATGCTTTCTGAATGTGGCCTTATTTCTGGTAATTACCAAAAAAATACCCGATTGGTTCGATGGATTAAGCGTGGCAGTGCAGTTAATCCAGATTGTACTGTTCTCTTTCTTAATGATTGAGTTTTTTGCCTGGTTTAACTTTAAGTTTAATGTTACCTGGACACTTGCCGTAGTGGCAGTGGTTGGCACAAGTTTTGAGCTGTACAACGGTGTTATAAAAACCCTGTTCAGGACCGTTAAAAAGCGGTGGTTTACCAGGGAACGCAAAGAAGTATTAACGCCCTGAATACCAAATTTTTTAGCTAAATTAGTCCCCTAAATCAGAAAAAAGACATGAAAATCAGTGGCTTATCAATGGTAATGGCTTTTGTGTTTGGCGGTGCCGTGGCCTTTGGCCAGGCCCAAAGCTATGCGTTTAAGGTTGTTGCCAACAAAGGAAACAACGAAGTAAAATCGGGCGATTCGTGGCAACCCGTTAAAACCGGATCAACCCTAAAACCCAATGACGAGATTAAAGTTGCCGACAATGCCTATATCGGGCTTTTCCACGCCAGCGGCAAGCCCATGGAAATTAAAGCTGCCGGAAGTTATAAG
>JAGUUF010000001.1 GCA_020063545.1 Cytophagales bacterium | reverse complement strand
TTTATTCCAAAAAATATTAGCGCAGACGCGGACTCTGAAGCTTTAATTCACCGCTTTGTGGATAGTTACTCCCGTTTTTCTTTGAAAGTGAGTCGTTGGCCGGAAGAAAAACTTGATCGCTACCTGTTACCACACCCGCTGCTGGGCAAACTCACGCTTCGCGAAATGCTGTACTTCACCGCGTACCATGTTTCTCACCATCATAACCTGATGAGGGATGCGCTTAAGCCTTAAACCTGGTTCTGCAGATGGGGAACGATGATGTAGCCCGTGATGATAGCCAGTACCGTTGAGCGGATGAGGGGGACCAGGTAATCTGTGTTTTGCGATTTTATCCAGTTAACCAGGAGGATGAGTACGGCCAATGCGGTGGATGCGAATCCGATTAACAGCATCTGCGGCCAGCCTTCAAGGCCCAGTTTCATAAACACCAGGCCGATGATGCAAACCGCGCCTGCAATGCCGGCCACTTTTGTAGCCACTATTCCAAGTAATTCTTTAACGGTAGATATAAAGTAGGCGCTCAGAAAATAAAAGCCCGCAAGGGTAAACATGAGTAACTGAATCAACTCCTGCGGCTTGCCTACAAACCAGGCGGCAAGCGCCAGCGCAGTTAATACAGCTTCAATTTTAAATTTGTGTTTGGCCAGTTGGATAAAAAACGGGTTTGGGGATTTGGTCGGTTGGGTGTTCATAACGAAATTTTGCGATCAGTTAAATATATTGAAATTATAGACACCCTCAACTTGCTTTCATCAGTTGTGAATAGGTAAATCAGTTTACCGAATCGCTCTATATTTGCCTCATGGCCGCAAGCACCGCCTCCGAAACGCCATTAATGAAGCAATACAACGCCATCAAGGCGAAGTACCCGGGCGCGTTGCTGTTGTTTCGGGTAGGCGATTTCTACGAAACGTTCGGACAGGATGCCATCGTTACGGCCAACGTGCTCGACATTGTGCTTACCAAACGCGGTAACGGTTCTGCTTCCGAAATTGAACTGGCAGGGTTTCCCCACCACGCACTGGATACCTACCTGCCCAAACTGGTGCGTGCAGGCCACCGGGTAGCCATTTGCGATCAACTGGAAGATCCGCGTTTTGTAAAGGGCATTGTAAAGCGTGGTGTTACCGAACTGGTTACACCCGGGGTATCGTTTAACGATAACGTGCTTGAAAAAAAGCAGAACAACTTCCTCGCTTCGGTCGTTGCGGGCAAACAAGCATACGGTGTTTCGTTTCTTGACATCAGCACCGGGGAGTTTTACGCTGCGCATGGAACGGAAAGCTACATCCTGAAGCTCATCCAGAGTTTCGCACCGGCTGAAATCATCTTTAGCAAAACACAACGCGAACAATTTGAGAAAAAATTTGCCGATGCGTACGCCACCTTCGCTATGGATGACTGGGTATATGCGTACGACTATGCCCATGAGAAGTTAATTAACCAGTTTAAAACGGCATCGCTTAAAGGCTTTGGAATTGACGGCCTTACCGAAGCCATTATAGCGGCTGGCGCTGCGCTGCAGTACCTGGAAGCCACCGAGCATAAGGATACACAGCATATTGCCTCCATTTCGCGAATGGATGAAGACAAGTATGTGTGGCTTGATAAATTCACCATCCGCAACCTGGAGCTGGTGTCATCGCCATAAGAGATCGGGGTACCGCTGCTTCAGATCCTCGACCAGACCGTTACCCCGATGGGCTCGCGGCAATTGCGCAAATGGATGGTGCTGCCGCTTAAGGAAAGAGCCCCTATCGAAGAGCGGTTAAGAATGGTGGATGTTTTTTGCCAGCAATATGAACTGGCTGAGCGGTTAACCGAGGAGTTGAAGCACATAGCCGACCTGGAGCGGCTGATCTCAAAAGTAGCTGCCGGGCGCATTAACCCGCGCGAAATGCTTCAACTGAAGCGATCGTTGCATCGCACCGGCCCGATAAAAAGTTTGCTGGAGCAGCATTCATCAACTGAATTGAAAAAACTGGGCGATCAACTAAACCGGTGTGAGTTTCTTCTTGAAAAAATTGAGCGCGAATTGCGCGAAGATGCACCCATGCTCACCCACCAGGGCGGCATCATCAACGAAGGCATTGATGCCGAGCTGGATGAACTGCGCAGCATTGCCTTTTCGGGGAAGGATTACCTGCTGCAGATACAGAAGCGCGAAATTGAACGCACGGGAATCAACTCGCTGAAGATTTCCTACAACAAAGTGTTTGGTTACTACCTTGAAGTGAGCAACGCCAACAAGGATAAGGTGCCGGCCGATTGGTTACGCAAGCAAACACTGGTAAATGCTGAGCGGTATATTACCGAAGAGCTAAAGATTTACGAGGAGAAAATCCTGCATGCTGAGGACAAGCTGATTGTTATTGAACAACGGATATTCCAGGAGCTGGTGCGGCAGGCATCTGGTTTTGTAACCCAGATTCAGCAAAATGCGCGTGCCCTGGCCGTGCTGGATGTACTCCTGTCGTTTGCGCAGGTGGCCAGGCAAAACAACTATTGCCGGCCTGAAATAGACGAATCTACCACGCTGGACATCAAAGCAGGCCGCCACCCGGTAATTGAAAAGCAGTTGCCGGTGGGCGAAAGTTATGTTCCCAACGATGTGTACCTCGACAACGATACGCAGCAGGTTCTTATTATTACCGGTCCAAACATGGCGGGTAAGTCGGCCCTGTTGCGACAAACCGCATTAATTGTTTTGATGGCGCAAATCGGGAGTTTTGTGCCGGCCGAAAGCGCCCGCATTGGGTTGGTGGATAAGATTTTTACCCGCGTAGGGGCATCGGATAATTTATCGAAGGGCGAATCCACGTTTATGGTGGAGATGATTGAAACGGCCAGCATCCTGAATAACCTCAGCAACCGCAGTTTGATTTTAATGGATGAAATCGGGCGGGGAACATCAACCTACGATGGCGTTTCGATTGCCTGGGCCATTGTGGAGTATTTGCACCAGCATAAGGATTACCGGCCGAAAACCTTGTTTGCCACCCACTACCATGAACTTAACCAGTTGGCAGAAGATTTTGTGCGCGTGAAAAATTTTAATGTGAGCGTAAAGGAGGCAGGCGATAAGATCATCTTCATGCGCAAACTGAAGGAGGGAGGCAGCGAGCACAGTTTCGGCATTCATGTGGCGCAACTGGCCGGCATTCCCAACAAGGTGGTGATACGGGCAAATGAGGTGCTGCATTTCCTGGAGAAGGAAAAGCATAAAAACGATCCGAAGAAAAAAATGCAGGAACTGCCGAAGGCCACCCACCAGATGAGTTTATTCGAGATGGATCCGAAATACAGGCAAGTGCAGGAAATGCTGGAGCAGGTTGACATCAACACCATCAGCCCGGTAGAGGCATTGCTGAAGCTGAATGAAATACTTTCACTTATAAAAAAATAATCATCCTTCGGCCAGTCGTTTTCTTATCCGGCTTAATGCTTGGGGGGTTATACCAAGGTAGGATGCAATATACTTCAAGGGAACTTTAGCCATTACTTTAGGCCGTTCCCTCATCAGTTTCTGGTAGCGTTCTTCCGGTGTATCGAACAATAAACTCTTGTTCCGGCTCACCACAAACAGCAGGATGTACTCAGCCATCAGGCGGCCGAACCGTTCCCATGTTGGCGATTGGCTATACGCTGCCTGAAGATTAGCGTGGTTAATCTGGAGAATTTCCAAATCCTCCATGGCAATAATATTGTCGGCAGTAGGCTTACGGGTAATAAAACTGGCAAAGTCGGTAATGAAGTTGCCTTCGAAGGCAAAGTTCACCGTAAGGCCATCATCATTAACCAGATTGTAAATCCTGACGAAGCCCTTGTTGATAAACGTAACATGGTTGCACACTTCGCCTGCTTTCAACACAAACTCGCCCTTTTTTAGGGAACGCCTCGAGGTAATAGACTGCAATAAGCGCCATTCATCATCGGAGAAGCTGATGAAGCGGGCAATAAAATTCCGCATGGCAGCAAACTCATCCATGGCGAAAAGATACGGATGCAGCCGTAAGATATGGTAGCGATTTTCAGTTCTGTTTAACGGAAATTCGTTTTCGAATGCGGCTCAGGGCCTCCGGTGTAACCCCTATAAATGAGGCAATGTATTTCAGGGGCACCCGGTCCAGTATCTGCGGATGCTCGGCAATCATTTGCAGGTACCGCTCTTCCGGGCTTTTCAGCAACAGGCTTTGGGTACGTTCGGCAGTCTCAATAAACACCTGTTCCGTTATCAGGCGTCCGTACTTCTGCCATATAGGGTACATTTCGTACAGGCGCTGCATAGATTCGTAGTCTAACTGAATCAACTCGGCATCCTCCAGTGCAACGATGTTATCAAACGATGGTTTACGCGTTAAAAAACTTTTGTAGTCAGTAACGTAATCGTTTTCAAAAGCAAAATAAGCAGTGTACTCATTGTCATTAACAATGTTGAAAACCCGGAAAACACCTTTGTTAATGAACGAAACATGACTGCAAATCTGGCCTTCTCGCAACAGGTATTCGCCTTTTTTCAGCCATCGCCTTATGAATGCTGCCTGCTGTGCCTGCCACTCATCTTCGGTGAACTGCACAATCTGTGAAATAAATTTCCGGATGGAAGAAAATTCGTCCATCCGGAAAGATAGTAAGGAAATGGCATCAGAAGGTAAACCGAACGAAAGGCACCGGGAAAAAACCCTGCTGGTATTGGGTTACAATGGTGTTGGTGCGCGGGTTGTAACTTTTGGTGAATACGTTCTGGTTGTTGGTTACATTTTGCAGGTCGAGGGCGATTTCAAGCGTGCTCTTTTTATATTCCTTGCGGTAAGCCAGTTTTAGGTCGGTGCGGAAGTACGGATCCTGCCGCTCAGTATAGGCTTCGTTTTCTTTGTAGATGGTTGCGCCATAGGCCTGCGAGGCCGCAAAATCAATCGGTGTCAGGTACTTTCCGCCAATGGTGGTAACCTTCAGGTTAACCGAAATGAACTTTTGCTTCGCACCTAACCGGAATTCTTTACCGAACAAGCCATTTACCACATATTTGGTGTTGTAGGCAGTGTTGCGCTCAATGCCATCGCTGCCTTTGTATTTCGAATCAAACACCGAAGAGGTGATCAGAAAGTAAAAACCTTTATTGAAAAATCGTTCCAGGGTAAGTTCAAATCCAACGTTGGTTCCTGAGCCTTGATTAACCAGGCTGTCCTGGTCAACCGGGATAAAGCTGGATCCGGTGTTAATAGCCGAGAACGATGTGGCGCGTTGCTCAACCGGCACATTGGTAAGCGACTGGTAATAGCCTTCGGCTTTCAACCGCAGGTTGTCGCTGATGTTCCAGTCGTAGGTTATAACACTGTGTTGACTGGTGGTGAAGCCCAAATCGGTATTGGTCAGGATGTAGTTGTCGGGCCCGACTTTGGTTTGTACATACGAAGTGTATGGGCTTTGAATCTGGTTATGCAATCCATACCCTACACTAATCGATTGTTTTCCGTTGATGAGGTATTGAATACCCATGCGGGGTTCGATTACGGTTTGTTTGTTAAGGGCGTAATACTGGGTGTGCACACCGGCATTAACGGAAAATTTGCCGGAGAACCGGTGGCGCCATGTGACAAAGGCCTGGTACAAAGCCGTTACATCGTTTACGTTGATGCGAACAGAATCCGAACCGATGTTGGCGAAAACATCGCGGTTGAACAGGTCAAAATTAAGGATGTCGGCATAGAAGCCATAACTCAAACTGTTTTTAGGGTTAAACTTGGTGCGAAACAGGGCAAGGCCGGAGAACTTGGTAGTGCGAAATTGCGCCTCACCGCGAAGGTATCGGGCTACAACTTCATTGTCAGCATCCCGAACCAAGGAGTCGCCAGTAAAACTCTCTTCCGATGAACTGGCACCGGCCGTAACCTTCAGGTAGGTTTTTTCTGAAAGTTTCTTCTCGTAACTCACACCGGCAATGCCGGTTTTATATCGCGGGAAGAGATCTTCGTTTTCGTTTCCGTACAAATCACCAGAATTACCGTCCAGGTCGGCTTCACTGCCAAGCAGGTCAATTGAGCTTTTGCCGGCAAGTCCGAAAACTGTCCACTTGCCACCGTTGTTGGCTGGTAAAGTTATTTTGAAATTCAAGTCCTGGTAGAGCGGTATGTTGGAACCTGTGCCGAACTCAATACCCAGCGCATTGAAAATGCCCAGGGTGGAGTAACGGTAATTTACAATGAATGATCCTTTTTTTGTTTTTGAAAGCGGCCCCTCTGCACCAACTTCAAAACCATTAAACCCTACCTGGGCGATGAATTCTTTTTTTTCGTTGTTGCCATCGCGCAGGCGAATGTCAAAGACTCCGGCAATGGCGTTGCCATACTGGGCCGGAAAGGCGCTGGTCATAAAGTCGGACTTGTCGAGGTTATTGTTGTTGAGCATGCTTACCGGGCCGCCCGTGCTGTTGAGGGAACCGAAGTGATTCGGGTTGGGAATGTTAAGTCCCTCAAGCTGCCACAGCATGCCGGTGGGTGAATTCCCGCGTACAACAATGTCGTTTCGGGAATCATCACCACCGATCACACCGGCAAAGTTTGCAGCCATGCGCGAGGGATCGCCTAATGCACCGGCATACCGTTTCGTGTCGTCTACATTAAATGACCGTGCGCTGACTACGGCCAGGTCGTTGTTGGTTGCGGTTTTATCATCGCGGGTGTTGGCAACTACTGTGATTTCGCTGAGTTGGTTTACGCTTTCCGTTAATGACAGGTTCAGGATTACTTCCTTGCCCGCGGTTACCACCACGTTGGGAATTACCTGTTCTTCGTACCCGATGTACGTTACTTTCAGGGTTTGCCTTCCCACCGGAACGTTGCTGATGCGGTAATAACCGTCAGCATCGGTAGCGGCACCCAACACGGCTTCACCGGTGCCAAGCACCATAATGTTTACGCCAATGAGCGGAGTTTTGCTTACCTCATCCACCACCCGACCCCGGATGGTTTGGGTTGACTGGCTAAAGGCTGAGAAGGCCAGCAGCAAGGCTATGGCGATTCCCAGCAACAGTTTTGCGATGCGTACTTCTTCTGTTTTCATGATCGGTTTCTTTTGTGTTTTTTGATAACACAAAGGTGCCCTGCTGTTCGCGTACCACGGCTTGATGAGAATCAAGATTACAGGCTAAACCAATTGATTCAAATCAAGAAATGCCGCATTTACTTACTATCGCCTGAACAGGTTGTTCCCCATGATTTTCTGCAGTACGTCATCTTTCAGGGTGCGGCTGATGGGAATCCGGGCAGTGCCAATCAGGATTTCGCTGCCATCGAGCGAGTTGATTTTGTCCACGGCTACAATAAATGACTTATGGACCTTCAAAAACCGATGTTTAGGCAACTGCTCTTCGAGGCCCGACAGGGTAATGTAGGCAATCAGTTTTTTGCCGGTGGTATACAGGATGCAGTAATTTTGCATCGCCTCCACATACAACACCTCGGAGTAATTTACTTTTTCGTACTTATTATCGCACTTAATAAAGAAGTAATCCGGTGTTGTCAACCGATGTCGTGCGAGTAGATGGTAATCGTAGGCCTTTTGCACGGCTTTTAAAAAACGGTCAAAGGGTATTGGTTTAACCAGGTAATCAATTACATCAAGGGTATAACTTTCCAGGGCGTAATCCGGATAGGCCGTAGTAAGAATTACCAACGGTGGGTTTTTAAGGGTTTTCAGGAATTCAATGCCGGAAATTTTAGGCATGTGAATGTCGAGCAGGATCAGATCAATTTCTTTCTCATGCAAAAGTGCTGAGGCCTTCAACGCATTTTCGCACGAGCCGGCCAGGCTAAGAAAGTCAATATCATTCACATAATCCTCAAGCCCTTTGCGGGCCAGCGGTTCATCGTCAACAATCAGGCAATTCAATTTTATAGCATTAGTCATGCGGCAGGGTTGAGTGGTTCTTTCAGTTTCAGTTCCAGCCTTGCCTCAAAGTAGCCTGGCTTTTCGTTAATGATAAGGTTGTGCTGGCCAGGGTACAGCAGTTCTAGTCTCCGCGTTACGTTTTTTAGACCGATACCGCTAGGTTGGGCTGACGTTTTTATGCCGTCTATTGTGTTGCATACGGTCATGTAAAAGAAATTACCCTGTATAGTCAATTCGATTTCAATTGTATTTTTCTTGTCGGAAAAATGCGAAACATGCTTGAATGCGTTTTCGACAAAAGGAATAAGCAGCAAAGGCGGAAGCGTAAATTTTTTCAGTTCGGGCGAATGGCGGAAGGTAATTTCATAGTTATGATCCTTGCGCAGCTTTTGTAACTCAACGTAATTTTTCAGGTAATGGATTTCCTTTTCAACAGCAATTTCGGCCCCGTTGCATTCGTACAACTGGTACCGCAGCAAATCGGAGAACCTGGAGAGCGTTTCGCGGGCCTCTTTGTTTTGCCTGTCGATCATAACGTAAATGGTGTTGATTGAATTGAAAAGGAAATGGGGGTTGATTTGGGCCTTGAGGTACTCCAGCTCGGTGTTTAACTTCTCCAACTCAATTTTCTGCAACAGCGATCGCTGCAGGTACCATTGCTTGCTCAGGTAAAGCGTTACAGCAAAGGCGAGGTAGAAAACCACTATCGAAAGGTTGTACAACGCGTTATTCAGGAATGACTGCTTTTCTGGCAGGTTCAACACATAGCCGTACAAGTAAGCATCGTGGGCGTTTTTACCGGCCACGTAAAAAAAGATAGTTAGCAGAATCAGCCCGGAACTGATAATCCAATTCCGCCTTTTTGCAAACTGCGGTACACTAATGAACAGGGTAAAATAAATGGCGATGGCCAGTAAGCCGTTGCGGATGAGTAATTCCAGAATGAAATGAATTGTGCCGGCTTCGTTCAGCACATGCAGCCGGGTGTATCCGTGAAAGAAGATCGTAAGCGACCAGAAAATTAGGTGGTCAATTTTGTATCGGAAGAAACGCTCCATTGTCGAAAATTACGCCATTCAGCCCGTCCGGCCTAAGCCGGCTTTTGCATTTTGTCAAGAAAACCAAGCCGGTCGTCATAAGAGATTCTCCCGAAAGGCTCAGGCTTCGTTATTTGAAATGAAAAACCACCGGTTTATGATTAAAAAGTCCATACTGTTTGCCGCCATTTCGTTAAGCGTTTTAACCGCCTGCACCCAAACCAAAAATCAGCACGAAAAGGCGCTTGGCGGCCCCTGCGAAGATTGTGAACTGATGTTCGAAGGTATGCCCAGGCAGTTGTCATGGCAAACAACACTTGCCATGCCTGATGAACCGGGCGAATCACTTATTATAAGCGGTACGATGTATCAACCGGATGGAAAAACACCGGCACCAGGTGTAGTGCTTTATGTTTACCATACCGATAACACCGGGTTGTATTCGCCTGCGCCCAACCAACAGCATGGAAAAAGGCATGGGCATTTGCGCGGGTGGATGAAAACTGACGCGCAAGGAAGATATGCGTTTAAAACCATACGGCCGGCTGCTTATCCGAATCAGGCTATCCCGCAGCACATTCATCCAATCATTTACCAAGAGGGAAAAGGATATTACTGGATTGACGATTTTTTGTTTGAAGACGACCCCCTGCTGACGGAAAGCGAAAAGTCGAATCAATTAAAAAGAGGAGGGACCGGGGTAATAAGTCTTACAAAAGATAAACAAGGTGTTTGGATGGGTACGCGCGATATTATCCTGGGCTTAAACATTACTAACCATTAATTACGATGACCTACAAACCAGTACAGGTAATACCGGTAATGATTTTTTGCCTGCAGCTTGGTGCGCTTAACGCCCTGGCGCAAACTTCATTGAACGTTATCATTGAGGATTCAAAAGTAATGTGGACGGGCACTAAAGTTTTGGGCTTCCATCAGGGAGTTGTTAAATTCAAAGAGGGAAAGGTTATTATGAATAGCAACAAGCTGGCGGGCGGTGAATTTGTTATTGATATGAAGTCCATCACCTGTACAGACATTCCTCAATCAGAGCCTGTTGCGAAAAGAAACCTGGAGAACCATTTGAAGGATGTTGATTTCTTTAATGTGGCAAAGTATCCTACAGCAAAATTCGAAATAACTGAAGTTCGCCAGCACCCCGCTAATCCTGTTGGGTACCTGGTTTTAGGAAACCTGACCATCAAGGAAACCACAAAACCCTGGAAGGTTGAGGTTTTCCCGACTACGCAAACCAACAATCTGTTTATCGGTCAGGCTGATCTCCGGTTTGACCGTCAATTGTTTGGTGTTTCGTATAAAGGTTTGAAAGATGAGTTGGTTCATGATGAAGTAAGATTAAGTATCATTATAAAAGCAAAAACAGGTTAAGGTGAAAGGAATTTTTTTAATCACTTTTTTGCAGCTGACCATACTAACAATTGCCCATCCCGGTGTGGGCATTGTAATGGACAGCAAGGGCAATGTGTTTTACACCGACCTGAAACAGGTTTGGAAGATTGACGGGCAAGGCAGAAAAACGGTTGTGGTAAACAACGTGCATACCCATGAGTTATACATTGATGAAGCGGATAACCTGTATGGTGAACATCTGTGGTACAATGGTGAACGGCTAAACACGTGGGGGCATTATGTTTGGCGGTATTCAGCAGACCGAAAATTCGAAAAGATCATTCCGGACACCGAAGGCTTTTTAACCAACTACAGCTTCGTGCGTGATCATCATGGTAATATGTTTTGGGCCGATCGCGATGCAGCTTGCCAGCGGGTGGTAAAACACGATCGAAACGGGATTACGTCAAAAATTG
>JAGUUF010000046.1 GCA_020063545.1 Cytophagales bacterium | reverse complement strand
GGAGGCGTGCTGGCTTCCCAATACAGGCGAATTGTAGTCGATCATCACGGTAACCCGGTAGTCATCGAGCGGCAAGGCGGCTATCTCAACGTTTCGTGCAGCCTCGCGGTAGAAAACCGGTTCCTGTACTTCAAAGAAATCGCGAATGGCATTTTGCTCTTCCGTTCCGGCTTCTTTCAGAATGTCAATAAACTGAATGGAGCTTCCGTCCATAATGGGGCATTCGGGGCCATCAAGCTGAATTACCACGTTATCAATCTCTAACCCCACCAACGCGGCCAGGGTATGTTCGATGGTGCTTACACGGGCCCCGCTTTGTTCAATGGTTGTTCCTCTCGATACATCCACCACATTATCGCAGTCGGCATTAATAAAGGGGGCACCGGGCAGGTCAACCCGCTGAAATTTGATGCCGTGGTTAGGCTTGGCCGGCACGAAGGTCATGTTGGTTTTAGCACCGGTGTGAAGACCTACTCCCGAGAGGGTTACCGATTTATGGATGGTTTGCTGCTTGATATTCAACATAAGGGCAAAAAGTGGGCAAATTTAACCTTTAACCCCCTGATAATCCAAACATTATTATTGAGGTAAACCGGCCTTATTCGGCTGATTCGGAAACTGTAGGTGCTTCCTGTTCGTGGTTGTTACCGTAAACACGGTCTTCAAGTTGCTTCAGGCGATGGCTGATGCCCGGCAGTTTTTTAAATACGGTATATGCCCTGAAATACTCTTTAATATCAAATGCAGGGTAACCTAAAATGCGCTGGCCTTCTTCTTTGATTGATTTGGAAATTCCGGATTGTGCGCCAATGTGCGTGTTGTTGGCAATAACCAGGTGGCCGGCAATGCCCACCTGGCCGGCAATCATGTTGTTTTCGCCTACTTTTGTTGAACCGGAGATGCCTGCCTGGGCGGCAATAACGGTGTTCTTTCCAATCTCAACGTTGTGGGCAATCTGGATAAGGTTGTCAAGTTTAACACCTTTCCTAATGATGGTAGAATCGCCAAACAATGTGGCGCAGTCAATAACGGTGTTTGCACCAATTACCACGTCATCTTCAATAATCACATTGCCGAGTTGCGGAATGGTTTTGTACGATCCATCGGCCTGGGGTGCAAAGCCAAACCCATCGCTGCCGATAACCGTGCCGGAATGAATAACGCAGTTGTTGCCGATTCGGGTGCCCGCATAAAGCTTAACGTTTGGATGTAATATTACGTTGTCACCGATGCTTACATTATCGCCAACAAAAACATGCGGATAAACTTTTACGTTATTGCCAAGGGTAACATTGTTGCCGATATAGGAAAATGCGCCACGGTAAATTCCTTTTCCTGCGCGGGATCCGGAACCGATAAAACAAGGTTCTTCAATACCTGATCTCTGAAAAGAGATGAGTTTATGATATTCTTCCAGCAGCACGGTAAAGCTGATGTAAGGATCATCAACCCGGATAAGCGTGGTAGTTACAGGCTTGCGCGGAACAAATTGCTTACTTACAATAACGGCAGTTGCCCCGGTGGTGTAGATGAAATTTTCGTACTTAGGATTGGATAAAAAAGCAATTTGGCCCGGCCTGGCATCCTGAATTTTGGCAAGCATGGTAATTCTGCCTTTCCCATCACCTTCAATTGTGCCGCCCAGCATGGCAGCAATTTGTTCTACTGTAAATTCCATATAGGGTTAACCGGGACTATTGCAAGGCAGGGCACGAAACAGAAACGCACCGAAGCCCATTTTACAAAGATACAGTTTTAGGCCAGCAGAGGTAGTTTTTTTTAACGATTTTACTGATGGCTTTAATGCTGGGTAAATCGGAAGCCTGGGCAATATCAAGCAACTCGCCTGAACGCATCAGTACATTTATTTTCTGTCCTTCGGTGTAGGCTTCATTGGTTACCTGACCGGTTGACAGCAGGTAGGGGGCATCGGACCGGAATGTTTTATACCGGCTAACGATGCCTTCGCGCACAGCAGCAAGCTGCGATTTTTTTATCGGTTCGCTGCTCAGGATTATCTGAAACAACTTGCGCTGGATTAACATCTGCGAAAGTGTTTTTAAAATCATATCCGGGTGGTGCTGCCACAGTTTAACGGCACCCCAAATATCCAGGTCGTCCAATTGCCCGTACAACGCCAGGGTTGATTTGTTTTCCCTGAACGATTCCATGGTAATGGTGTTTTTCAGGAAATGCATCAGCGCTTCGCTGCACACTACTTTCTCGCCTGCCTGCACCAGGCTGCGTGCGCGTTTTACCAGGTTAACCACCATCCGCTCAGCACTCAGTGTTGTTTTATGCAGGTACACCTGCCAGTACATCAACCTGCGGGCGTTCAGCAAATTTTCAATACTGTAAATTCCTTTTTCTTCAACCACCAGTTGGTCTTTGTGTACACCCAATACTTCAACAATACGGTCAACACCAATGGTGCCTTCGGGTACTCCGGTAAAAAAGCAATCGCGGTTAAGGTAATCCAACCGGTCAATATCAAGCTGGCTTGAAACAAGCTGGTTAAAAAATTTGCGTTTGTAGCTGTTCCTGAAAATCTTCAGGCTCAGGTCGAGCCGGCCGGTGAATTGTTTATTCAATTCATTCATGAAGAGGTAGGAGATGCTTTCGTGCCTTACTCCCGGCAGCAGGGTTTCCTCCAGGGCGTGCGATAGCGGCCCATGGCCGATGTCGTGCAATAAAACGGCAGTGGAGGCAGCCTCAAATTCTTCATCCGAAATGGCAACACCTTTAAGCCGCAACGTATCCAGCACGCGGCCCATCAGGTGCATGGCGCCCAACGCATGCTGGAACCGCGTATGCTGTGCACCGGGGTACACCAGGTCGGTAAGGCCTAATTGTTTTATATGGCGCAGCCGCTGGAACCAGGGGTGCTCAATAATATCGTATACCAGTTCGCTCCTTATCCGGATAAACCCGTACACCGGGTCGTTGATGATTTTCTTCTTGTTCAAGAATTTCGAATCAAGGTAACAGATGAGTAACTTCGGGCAAATATTTGAATGATGCAAAGATACAGCATTTTGTGGGCCGATGATGAGATTGATTTGCTGAAACCGCACATCCTGTTTCTGGAACAGCGGGGGTATGATATTACCCCGGTGAACAATGGTTCGGATGCGGTGGAGTTATGCGATGCAAAACATTTCGATGTGGTTTTCCTGGATGAACATATGCCCGGGCTGTCGGGCCTTGAAGCATTGAACCAGATAAAAACCAGCAAACCCAACGTGCCGGTGGTGATGATCACGAAAAATGAAGAGGAGCACATTATGGAAGAGGCCATCGGGTCAAAAATTGCCGATTACCTGATAAAGCCGCTAAACCCCAGCCAGATATTGCTGTCGGTAAAAAAAATACTCGACAACAAGCGGCTGGTTATTGAAAAAACAAACCTGAACTATCAGCAGGAGTTTCGGAAAATCAGCATGGAGTTACTGGACGACATGAACCATGAAGCCTGGGCCGACATTTATAAAAAGCTGGTGCACTGGGAGCTGCAACTGGACCAGGACGATAACCGCGACATGGCCGAGGTGCTCGATTCGCAGAAGACCGAAGCGAATGCCGGTTTTGCCAAGTTTGTAATCCGGAACTACGAAAAATGGCTGAACGATCCGAATGCCGACAAGCCGTTGTTGTCGCACCAGGTTATGAAGAGAAAAGTTTTCCCTGAAGTGAGCAAAGGCAGGCCTGTATTCGTAATCCTGATTGATAACCTGCGGCTGGATCAGTGGAAGACCATTGAACCGGTGGTTGCCGAGTATTTTACCATTACAAACGAGTCGACCTACTACTCCATATTGCCTACCACAACTGCGTATTCACGTAATGCCATATTTTCGGGGATGTTGCCATCGGAAATGGCCAGGAGCCATCCTGAAATATGGGTGGGCGAAGATGAGGAAGAAGGAAAAAATAACTTCGAGGATGAATTCCTTGAGAAGCAACTGCGCAAGAACAACCTCCCCGTAAAGTACTCGTACCATAAAATTAAAAACCTGGAAGAAGGCAAGAGCCTGGCCGACTCGGTGAGCAACCTGTTTCAAAACGATTTGAATGTAATTGTGTACAACTTTGTCGACATGCTTTCGCATGCCCGAACGGATATGGCGATGATTCGCGAACTGGCGCCCGATGAATCGGCTTACCGATCCATTACCAAATCGTGGTTTCTCCATTCGCCTTTGCTCGACATCATGAAAAAAATAGCCGAAAAGCCCGCGCGTGTTATCATCACAACCGATCACGGAACCATCCGCGTTAAGCGCCCATTCCGGATTGTGGGCGACCGCACCGTGAATTCAAACCTGCGCTACAAGCAAGGTAAAAATCTTGGCTTTGAAGGTGATAAGATTATGCATGCCTCCAAACCCGAACGGCTGTACCTGCCAAAAGTTAACGTCTCTACTTCGTACGTCTTTGCTATCGAAGATCAGTTTTTCGCTTATCCCAATAACTACAACTACTACGTTAATTTCTATAAGGACACCTTTCAGCATGGCGGGGTAAGCATGGAGGAGATGATAATCCCCATTATTTTCTTAAATTCGAAAAATGCTGCCGGATAAAAACCCCCTGGTTTTCAGAAAAGTAAAATTGGCGGATTTGGAACGGATAGCAGATGCGGTGTTGAAAGCAGCCG
Organism: Cytophagales bacterium; assembly: GCA_020063545.1. Taxonomy (GTDB): domain Bacteria; phylum Bacteroidota; class Bacteroidia; order Cytophagales; family Cyclobacteriaceae; genus UBA2336. The sequence goes on along the minus strand of JAGUUF010000046.1, from coordinate 3,072 downwards.
GGAAGCTCCGGGTATTTGCCGTTAGCGGTGAATTGGGTGCCGGCAAAACAACGTTTATCAAAGCAGCAGGAAGGGTTGCCGGTGTTACTGATTCAATGAGCAGCCCAACGTTCTCCATTATTAATGAATATAAGCGGAAGAACGGGGAGCGATTGCTGCATTTTGATTTTTACCGGATTGCATCGGAGGCTGAAGCGGCCGATATCGGTGTGGAGGAATATTTTGACTCGGGCGATTATTGTTTTGTGGAATGGCCGGAGCGGATTCCATCGCTGCTTCCCGAGGATTGTGTGAATGTGCGACTAACGATAGAATCCGATACGCTGCGTCAAATAGAAATTTCAATTCATGGCAGAGAAAAAAAAGAGCGGATTTGAAACCCTGGCACAGGCCGGCCTGGCCACCCAGGAGCAGATGCTTGCAGTAAAAAGAAAGAAGGGAACGTTTTTTCTGGGTCTCCCGCGCGAGATTTCGCTCCAGGAAAACCGCATAACCCTTACGCCTGATGCAGTAGCCCTGCTGGTGAACAACGGGCACCAGGTGTGGGTTGAAACCAAGGCAGGTGCCGGCTCAAAGTTTTCCGACCAGCAATACAGCGAAGCCGGGGCAACCATAGTGTATTCGCCACAGGAGGTTTATAAAGCCGATGTTATCCTTAAAATTGAGCCGCCAACAATTGAGGAAACGGAATACCTGCGCCCCGGCCAAACGCTTATCTCAGCCATTCAGTTAGGGCATTTGCAGCAGGAGTATATCCAGGCGCTGTTGAAAAAGAAAGTAACAGCCCTTGCTTTTGAATTTATTGAAGATAAGGTTGGCGGAATGCCCATTATCCGCGCCATGAGTGAGATTGCCGGTAGTTCGGTGATGCTCATTGCGGCAGAATACTTAAGCACGGCTAATAACGGCAGGGGGGTTATTCTTGGCGGCATTACCGGTGTGCCGCCTACCAAGGTGGTGATTATCGGAGCAGGTACGGTTGCCGAGTATTCAGCCCGTGCGGCCCTGGGCATGGGCGCTGACGTTCAGATTTTTGATAATCATTTATACAAACTCAGGCGCATCAAGCATTTGCTCGGGCAACAGGTGTACACCTCAACCATTGATACGCTTACGTTAAGCGAATCGCTCAGAACGGCCGATGTGGTGATTGGCGCCCTGCGGGCTGAAAAGGGCAGGGCACGCATTGTTGTTTCGGAGGAGATGGTGAGCAGGATGAAACCCGACTCGCTGATTATTGATTTAAGTATTGACCAGGGCGGGTGTGTGGAAACTTCGGAGATCACCACATTGAAGAAACCGGTTTTTAGAAAATACGATGTTATCCACTATTGCGTACCCAATGTTGCATCGCGCGTAGCCCATACGGCTGCAACCGCCCTCAGCAATATTTTTACGCCCACCATTTTACGCGCTGCCGAAGAGGGAGGTGTGGAGCAGATGATTTTTTCCAGTAAGTGGTTTATGAAGGGTGTGTACACGTTTAAAGGCAGCCTGACCAACGAAGCTGTGGGCCGGAAATTCAACATGAAGTACAAGAATATCGAATTGCTGTTGGCGGCACGGTTTTAGTCGTTCAAAACTCTTTTCAATGAGAGCGGCCTCAGCATAACAAATATGTTTGGTTAAAGTTCACGTAAACTTTTTTCAAGCGCTTTGATTTTTGCCTCGGCATCGGCTTTTTTCTTCTTCTCCATTTCAACTACCTGTGGCGGGGCGCTGGTTATAAACCGATCGTTGCTGAGTTTGCTGTTAACGGCATTCAGGAATCCGCGTTGATAGTCGATTTCTTTTTGCAAGGCAAGGCGTTGGACTTCGGCATCGGCTTTTCCGTTTACCGGTATTGAAAATTCGGTTGACTGAATAACAAAAGTAATGCTGCCCGGTACGGCCGGCTGGCCGAAAGTCATTTCGCTGATGTTGCCGAGTTTTTTTATAACGTTAAGGAATGGACTTTCCTTCAACTTGGCATTGTTGTTAACCAGCATTTTCAGCGGTTCTTTTGGCGACAAATTTTTGGTGTTGCGCGTATTGCGTATCTCGCTCACTACCTCAAAGGCAAAGGCCGCTTCGCGCAAGATTGCCTTGTCATACGGCCTGGGGTCCGGCCACTCCGAAATAACGATGTACTCCCGTTCACCGCGGTTAACAAGCGCATGCCACAACTCTTCGGTAATGAACGGCATAAACGGGTGTAGTATTTTCAGCAGGCTTTCAAAGAAAGAAATGCTGCTGATGAAAGTGCGATTATCAATCGGCTCGCCAAAAGCGGGCTTTATCATCTCGAGGTACCACGAGCAGAAATCTTCCCAGATGAGTTTATACACCGTCATCAGGGCATCGGAGATACGGAATTTTTCGAAATGGTCTTCCAGTTCCTCCAACGCCTGGTTAAGCCTGCACTCAAACCAGTCGTAAGCAATTTTGTTCTCTACAGGCGGGGTTACTTCATGCCTTTGCCATCCGTTAACCAGCCGGTAGGCATTCCAGATTTTATTGGCAAAGTTGCGGCCCTGTTCACATAGTTTCTCATCAAACAGCAGGTCGTTGCCGGCCGGTGAACTGAACAGCATGCCGGTTCGAACACCATCGGCACCGTATTTGGCCATCAGGTCGAGCGGATCGGGAGAATTGCCGAGCGACTTGGACATTTTGCGCCCCTGCTTATCGCGCACAATGCCGGTGAGGTACACGTTCTTAAAGGGCATCTCGCCCCGGTATTCATACCCGGCTATAATCATACGCGCTACCCAGAAGAAGAGGATCTCCGGGGCGGTAACCAGGTCGTTGGTAGGGTAGAAGTAGTTTAAATCGTTATTGCCCTTGTTTCCATCCTTAAATACCGAACAATCAAAAACAGCAATGGGCCACAGCCAGCTGGAGAACCAGGTGTCTAGTACATCTTCATCCTGCTTCAGGTCATCCTGGTGCAGGGTAGGATTTGTGGCGCTTAACTGTTCGTATGCGGCTTCGCGCGTTTTAGCAACGGCAAATGTGCCATCGGGTGCATACCATGCCGGTATACGGTGACCCCACCAGAGTTGCCTCGAGATACACCAGTCGCGTACGTTT
>JAGUUF010000228.1 GCA_020063545.1 Cytophagales bacterium | reverse complement strand
GTCATCACCTGGTATATACGTTGCCAGTCGGCATACACGGCAACTTTTTGCGGTTCGTTTTCGATTTTAAGCCGTATGTTTCGTTTTTGCGCCTTCTCCTCCAATTGGTCAAACACTTCTTCGGTAAGTTTATACAGGTCAATGGTTTCGAAGTGCATCTTAATCTGCCCGGTCTCAATGTGCGAAAGGGTGAGCAAATCCTGAACGAGCGCATCCAGGCCATCAAGGCTTTTGGCTGCTTTTTTTAAAAATTTATTGCGCACCGATTTATCGTCCATCGCGCCATCGAGCAGGGTGTGTACAAACCCCTGTGCAGCAAAAATGGGTGTTTTAAGCTCATGCGAAACATCGGCAATAAATTCTTTTCGGAAGGCTTCCAGCTTTTTCAGTTCGTCAATTTCTTTTTGCTTCAGTTCGGCAAACGAATAAATCTCCTGGTTAATGTTTTCCAACGGGTTAAGCATACCCGATTTCTGTTTGCTGATTTTATTTAGTTCCTTTTTTCTGAGTTTGTCCATGAGTTTATGAATTTTCTTGATCTCCCGGAAGATCAGAAACTCCAGCACGATAAACACGAGCAGGTACGAAACTGAAAAACTGATGAAGAAGGCAACCAGCAATACATTCAGGCCGGCTTCCATCAGCAGCAGGAACAACGTGGTGATAACCGAGATGCTTACCGCCAGCAAAAGGGCTAATACCCTTGAACTATAAACCATGCGGCAAATTCAAGATTTAAAAACCAAAATTCAAGTTAGCGCGGGATCAGCCGCAGGGTGTGGTTAATTAAGGCTGAATTTATACCCTACACCTTTTACGGTGGTGATGTAATCGTCACCGATTTTTTCGCGCACTTTGCGGATGTGCACATCTACCGTGCGGGCGAGCACGTAAACATCCGAGCCCCAGATGTTCTGAAGCAGATCTTCGCGGCTGAAAACTTTATTCGGGTTCTGGGCCAGGAAGTAAAGCAGCTCAAACTCCTTCTTGGGCAGGTTAATTTCGCGGTCTTTGACTTTGATGGTGTAGCTGGTCCGGTCAATGGTCAGGTCGCCAATGGATATGGCATTAGACGTACCTGTTTTCTTCGTATCCCTGCGGAAGAGGGCCCCGATGCGGCTTACCAAGGCGCGGGGTTTGATGGGCTTGGTTATGTAATCATCTGCACCAATATCAAAGGCGGCCACTTCCGAATATTCCTCCGAGCGTGCTGTTAAGAAAACAATAAATGTTTTTTGAAGTTCGGGCAGTTCACGCAGCAGGCGGCAAGTTTCAACACCGTCCATCTTGGGCATCATAATATCCAGCAGCACCAAATCGGGTTGAAATTTACGCGCGATCTCTACGGCTTTGCTTCCGTCTCCCGCAGTCTTCACTTCGTAGCCGCTCTTCTCTAAATTGTATTTCAGCAGTTCCTGGATGGGTTCTTCATCATCAACTACAAGCACTTTGTGTACCGGCTTGTTTCCCATAGTGTATCGGTTTTTCGCTTCAAAAGTATGCAGAAAACAAGGCTTAAAAAACCGCTCATTTAATATTAACAATTCCTTAATCCGCTGTAAAGCAACTGATTTTAAAGAAACGGATAGGCTTCACTCAGGTACCGTATATACGCTCGCAGGTTGCCGTTATAGGTAGTTTTCCAGTCGTTCCAAAAATCATCCTGCCGCGACTGGTACCGTTTAAAACTCATAAAGTATGCATTGTTGGGAAGATTGTTGCTGTACCGTGCAGAAGGACGGCTGCGGGTTGAAAAGGTGAGGGTATCGGAAGCCTGGATGATGCGGCTGATTGCTTTTTGTTTGGCCTCGCGTTTTTCGGTAACTGAAAAATCAGCTATGGCCAGGTAAACACTGTCAAGATAATCGCACCCTCGAAGCATGTGCTCCACGTAGGCACGGTACTCCCGGTCTTCCCGAATATATTGCCGGTATTCGTTGCTGTTGATGCCGAAGTGATGAATCAAAAATTGCTCTGCCCCGCGATCGCCAATAAAGGAAGCAAGGTTTTCATTGAAGTCGGCACTGTCTTTAACAAAAACGGTTGCGTGCACCAACTCGTGAATAATCAGGCTGGCCAGGTCGCCTTCATTCCGCTGCAGCATATTACTTAAGATGGGATCGGCAAACCAGCCGAGTGTTGACCAGCCGCCAGGGTTGCGGATATTCACATCCCAGCCGGCCTGTTCCAACTGTGCTTTTTCTTTAAGTGCCAACTCCTTTTTAAAAAATCCTTTGTACGGCACCGCTCCAAGCACAGGAAACTCCCACTGTTTTTCCACCAGCCGGTAAGGTTCACAGGCCGTTACCACCCACATAATTTCCTCCCCTTTCTGATCGTACAGCGTGCGGTAGTTTTTGGTGTCCTTCAGCCCCAGCGAGTCAACAGCAAACTTCCGCACCGTTTCAACCAGTAAAAGTTTTTTCTTGAGCGAATCCGGAAACTGCTCATCGGCAAGTACCTCACTGATGGGTCGCGCATTGTATATAATGGTAAACTGGCCAATTGCCTGCCGCAACCCGTAACTGAGCAGGTCGTAATACACCAGGCCCAATACCAGGAATATTACCAAAACCGCCAGCAGTATTTTCTTAATCATAAGTAAAACGCCAATTGCGCAAGTTACGCCAAACAACCAAACCGGCTTACTGACAACTATTGTCCTGCTCCGACACCCGCGTTTGTTTTTGGGAGTGAGAGTAGTAATTTCAACCCGACATTTAAAACCAGGCGATTAACCAACACGACCGGATACCCGTTTATGAGCGACACAAAAGAAAAATTAAAAGCCCTTCAGTTAACGATTGACAAGCTTGAAAAAACATACGGCAAGGGAGCCGTTATGAAATTAAGCGATGAAAAAATAATGGACATCCCTGCCATCTCTACCGGCTCCATCGGGCTTGATGTTGCCCTGGGCATTGGCGGTATTCCCCGTGGCCGCGTAACGGAAATTTACGGTCCGGAATCCTCGGGCAAAACAACGCTAACCATGCACATGATTGCCGAGGCGCAAAAAAAAGGCGGGCTTGCTGCGTTTATTGATGCCGAACACGCTTTTGATAAAGCCTATGCCGAAAAACTGGGCATTGATACAGAAAACCTGCTCATCAGCCAGCCCGATAATGGCGAACAGGCTCTTGAAATTGCCGACCACCTTATCCGTTCGGGTGCAATTGACATCATTGTAATTGATTCGGTGGCAGCCCTTGTGCCGAAAGGCGAACTTGAAGGCGAAATGGGCGACAGTAAAATGGGCCTTCAGGCCAGGCTCATGTCGCAGGCGTTGCGCAAACTTACGGGCACCATCAGCAAAACGGGCTGTGCCTGTGTGTTTATTAACCAGCTGCGCGAAAAAATCGGCATTATGTTCGGCAACCCCGAAACCACTACCGGTGGTAACGCCCTGAAGTTTTATGCTTCGGTACGGCTCGATATTCGAAGGATTGGACAAATAAAAGAAGCTGCCGATGACATTACCGGCAACCGGGTAAAAGTAAAAGTGGTAAAGAACAAGGTAGCTCCTCCGTTTAAAGTAGTTGAGTTTGATATCATGTACGGAAAAGGAATTTCCAAATCGGGCGAAATTGTTGACCTGGGCGTTGAACTGAACATTCTGCAGAAATCAGGTTCCTGGTTTTCGTACGATGGAAATAAACTTGGCCAGGGGCGCGATGCGGTAAAACAACTCATTGAGGATAACCCGGAGCTGATGGAAGAACTGGAAAAGAAAATCAAGGAAAAACTCAGCCAGGCAGACGGAAAAAAAGCGCTGGACGAAAAATAGCCAGCGGGTAACAGGAACGGGCACTTGCGGCCTTGCTGTCCGGCCGCACCATCAGGCACGAATGGCAATTACCGGATCGAGCCGGGCCGCTACGGCTGCCGGCACAATACCCGAAACAAGCCCGATAACGCTGGATACACCTAAACCTAACACCACATTTTTAACCGATAACGTAACCACCAGGCTGCCCAGCGGAATAAGCGTTATTAAAAACGTAAGAAACAACCCGGCAAGGCCGCCTATCATACTAAGGAATACCGCTTCGAACAGAAACTGGAACAGAATAAAATAATTTTTTGCCCCCATTGATTTCTGCAACCCGATAATGGGGGTACGCTCCTTAACCGACACAAACATGATGTTGGCAATGCCAAAACCACCCACCAACATAGAGAAGCCGCCAATAATCCACCCGGCAATGCCCACCACATCAAACACACCGCTGATTACGTTCATGATGGCTTCGGGCCTGTTAATGGCAAAGTTATCTTTTTGCGTAGGGCGTACACCCCGCTTTCCGCGCAGCATGCCACGCACCTCGTTTTCAAGTTCAACCAGGCCGACATCCGCATCAAAACCTTTAATGCCGATGTACGACTCGGTTTCATTCCAGCGACCGGTACCCGTTTGATACAATTTTCGGAATGCATTGTACGGCACAATCACGGCATAATCATTACTGTTGTTGCCAAAAAAACCCGCCCCTTCTTCTTTTACTACGCCCACTACATTAAACTGCACGTTCTTTACTTTAATCGGCTTGCCTATGGCGTCTTCATCATTGGGAAATAACGCCTTTGCCACCTGGTAACCGATAACGGCCACGTTGCGCCCGGTGCCCAGTTCGTCAAGGGTAAGGTACCTGCCCTTTTCAACAGGCACTTCAAATATTTTATCATACCCCTCGCTGCCGCCTACCAGCCTCACCTGGCCGATGCTGTTGTTATCGCGCTTGATGATCATATTTTCCCGGTCAACCGCAATGGCCATAGCGCTGGCATGTTTCAGGTTTTGCTGCAGCATCTTGTATTCGGCAAATGAAGGCGTAGGCCTGCGCCAGAATTCCCACCACTTGTACTCACCACCGCTTTCGGGCAGCCAGGGCCACTTTTGCACATAAATTACCCCGCTGCCGATAAAATTCAGGCTGTCCTTAATATTCTTTTCAAGCGAGTCAACCAACGTAAGCACCGTAATGATGGCAAATATCCCGATGGTTACTCCCAGCAGGCTGAGAACCGTGCGTAATAAGTTCGATTTAAGGGCCTTCCAGGCAAACCGAAAACTTTCATAAATCTGTCGGAGGGTAAACATCATGGAGCTATTTAACGCTAAAACTAACCCGTGGTTAGTCGGCCCGGGGCGGTGTAAATTACGGGTAAAAGACCGAAAAACAGGGATTCATGTTACACTGCCCGATAACTAAAGCAGGACTGACTTCGCAATTCTCAAGTATTGGCTTATTTTTGCAGCCTTAAAAAAATAAACTGTTCATTGGGCATATTTTGCCTTTGAAATTATGAAGCTATCTGAATTTAAGTTCGACCTCCCCAACAACCTGATTGCCCTCCGCCCTGCCGAAAACCGCGATGAATCACGCATGATGGTCATCCACAGGGATACCGGCAAAATCGAGCATAAAATTTTTAAAGACCTTGTAAGCTACTTTGGCAATGGCGACATCATGGTTGCCAACGATACCATGGTTTTTCCGGCACGGCTGTACGGCCGGAAAGAAAAAACAGGAGCAAAAATCGAAGTTTTCCTGCTGCGTGAACTCAATGCCGAAATGCACCTGTGGGATGTACTGGTTGACCCTGCCCGAAAAATACGGGTTGGCAATAAACTCTACTTCGGCAATGGCGATCTGGTGGCCGAAGTGATTGACAACACCACGTCACGCGGGCGCACCATACGCTTTTTATTTGATGGCGATGCTGCTGCGTTCGATAAGGTAATTGAAACGCTGGGCGAAACACCGCTGCCTAAATACATCAAGCGTAAAGTAGAGCCGGAAGATAAGGAACGCTTCCAGACGATTTTTGCCAAACACAAGGGCGCGGTCTCGGCACCAACAGCCGGCATGCACTTTACCCGTCAGCTCGTTAAGCGCCTGCAAATTAAAGGTGTGGATATGGCTTACGTTACGCTGCACATCGGGCTGGGCACTTTCCGCAATGTGGATGTGGAGGATCTGACCAAGCACAAAATGGATTCGGAAAACT
>JAGUUF010000300.1 GCA_020063545.1 Cytophagales bacterium | reverse complement strand
GGATGAGCGTTACAATTTCTACCGACCGGGTGCCGAGCTCGCGAAGCTCTTCCACCACTTTGCTGAGCGTTAGCCCGGTGTCCATAATGTCTTCCACCAGGATTACGTCCTGGTTAAAGATGCTTTCGTTTAAGCCGATGAGTGTTTTTAACTGGCCGGTGCTTGCCGTGCCCTGGTACGAAGCATGTTTAACAAAGGATACCCGGCACTCCAGGTTTACCTGGCGGATGAGGTCGGCCGCAAAAATGAACGAGCCGTTGAGGATGGGAAGAAATAAGGGAATTTTTCCTTTGTAATCGGCATGAAACTGTGCGGCCAGGGTACTTACTTTTTGCTGAACACCGGCTGCCGGAATAAATTTTTTAAACTGGAGGTCTTTGATTTTCATGGCCGGCAAAAATAGCAGAAATGCTTTACTCCTTATTTATATCGATAATGACCGGTAATGGTGTATTGAAACAGGCAATCCGAAAGTTCCTGACCGTTACCAATGTTGTGAACAACCTGGTACCGCTTGCCATCAACGGATTTACGATTAACCACGATGCCGATGTGTGGCAGGTTGCCGGGCAAGTTCCAGATTACGATGTCACCAGCCCGGTAATCAGCGGCATTAGTTGAGACTTTTAGAACCGTTCCATGGCGTTCAAAAAATTTCATAAGGTTAGGAACTCTCCGGTGATCAATATTTTTGTCTGGCTTTTTCAGTTGCCAGATTTTTGGATACTCTTCAAAATTCCTGCTCATGTCTTCGTGCACTTCTTTTTGAAGATCAATACCCACAAGCCGGTAGGCACGGATGATCACATCGGTACATACACCGGTGTGTTGCGGCACATCGCCATTGGGGTAAGGTATTGCAATGTAGGCGGGATTATAAACAACACGTTGTTGGGTAAGAGTAAGAGCCGTGTCAGCAAGTTTCTGGAAGAAGGCATCCTGTGCCTCAATACTTTGATAAATGAAAACAAAGCATCCGGCAAATAGTAGTTTTCTCATAGCGATTTCATAAGAAGTTGGTAAATACCAATCATGCTTACAATATCGTGCTTATGCACTTTTTCATGGGGTGTGTGGGCAAACTGCTGGGGTGCGCCCACAAAACACCAGTCGAACGGAATCGGGGACACCTGCAGTTCACGGCCATCGCTGGAGCCCATGCCTTCCACTTCAAGCTGGTAACGCAGGTTGTTTCTATCGGCAATGGAAATGATGCGGTCAATAAATTTTTTACGGGGTATGTTGCGGTCGCGCATGGAAATGACAACCCCTTTGCCCGGTTCAACACCATCCGAAGCCCAGGTGATGTCGGAAATCAATGCCTGCGTTACGCCCCACTTCTCGTGGATGAATTTTGCCAGGTAAGGCACCGAGCCGCCACCGTGCTCTTCCCAGCACGAGAAGGCAATCACACCGTCCGTCAGGGTTTCGGCAACTTTTAGTGCATTGTAAACGCCAAGCCGGTTATCGAGGTAGGGCGATTGAACATAGTCGTTGGTTTCGTGGAAGTCGGGCTTGTAGGTAAGCGAAGTACCTCGTTCAATGGCGCGGCCGAATTTGTAAAAGGCGTGGTGCTCCTTATCAAACTCCAGTTCGCATTCAATTTCGCCCAGGCTGTCGCGGCCTACCAGTTTGGTGCCCGCTTCGGCATCCGGACTGCCGATGGCGAGCAGCTGATTAAAATACCGAACCGTAAACCCTATGGAATCCATGTGTGCAAAGATGGCGGTGCGGGGTGTGCCGAATTTGAGCACGATGCAGTCCTGGAAATCGTTTCCATAAAACAATTGGGGCCTGGTTTTCCATTTCGCTTTGGCCCTGGCGATGTAATGCAAGAGGAATTCCGTCATTGCAAACTCTTCTCCGGAAGGAGCATGAACTGCGCAGAGTTGTTTCAACAGGTGAATGTCCGGCAGGGATTTAGCTTTTGTAGAAGGATTTTTCTTTTTCGCGGGCTTTCTTCGGTTCATATGACAACTTTATCCTAAATTTTGATGATAAAAAAGCACCATGCTGGTCATCCTTAATCAACAGGCCACTCTTGCCAACCAGTTTTTGATTGAATTGCGCGATAAGACCATTCAGCAAAACCGGGAACGATTTAGAAGGAATATGGAAAAACTTGGCGAACTGATGGCGTATGAAATTTCGAAAAAACTGGAGTATGAGGCCAAACCTGCTCAAACACCGCTGGGAATTGCGCAGGCTTCCATATTGAAACAGCAGCCCGTACTCATTACCGTTTTGCGCGCAGGCCTGCCTTACTTTGACGGCTTCAGAAACTTCTTCAACCAGGCCGATTGCGGCTTTATCGGAGCCTATCGAAAAGAAGGCGAAAAGGAAATTTCAATTAACCTGGATTACCTTGCCGCCCCCGGCCTTGGTGAACGACCGGTAATCCTCATTGATCCGATGCTCGCCACCGGCAAATCATTTGTGAAGTCAGTAAATGCATTAATGAAAAACGGAACACCGTCACACATTCATATTGCTGCTTTGGTTGCTGCCCCCGAGGGTGTTGCATATATTAAACAACATGTAAAATTGCCGGTTACGATATGGACGTGGGCATTAGATGAGAAGTTAAATGAACATGCCTACATTGTACCCGGGCTTGGCGATGCGGGCGATTTGT
>JAGUUF010000258.1 GCA_020063545.1 Cytophagales bacterium | reverse complement strand
GTATACATGGTGCGCGAAGGATTATTTAATAATGTTGATGTAGTTATGCACTGGCATCCGGGCAACCGCAATGCTGCTAACCCGGCATCGTCACTTGCCAATGTATCGGCAAAATTCAGGTTCTACGGAACGTCAGCACATGCTGCCGGGGCCCCTGAAAGAGGCCGCTCGGCACTGGATGCCGTAGAAGCCATGAATTATATGGTGAACATGATGCGCGAGCACATTCCTTCGGATACCCGAATTCACTACATCATTACCGAGGGCGGTGAAGCGCCAAATGTGGTGCCCGATTTTGCCGAAGTGTACTACTATGCGCGCCATCCGAAGCGCGATGTACTGGCCGGCATTTTTGAACGGATAAAAAAAATTGCCGAGGCGGCAGCGATGGGCACCGAAACCCGTGTGGAGCATGAAATTATCGGTGGTGTTTACGACTTGCTTCCCAACGAGCCGCTTGCCCGGTTGATGCACGCCAACCTTTCTGTTGTGGGCGGGGTAACCTATACGCCCGAAGAAATGGAATTCGGAAAAAAAATTCAGCAGTCGCTTATCGGCAGCAGCCCGCCACTAACAGCGGCAACTTCGGTTGATCCATTCAAAACCGATGCACAAGGCAGTGGCGGCTCTACCGATGTGGGCGATGTGAGCTATGTGGTGCCAACAGTAGGCCTGGTAACGGCTACGTGGGTTCCGGGTGTTCCGGCTCATAGCTGGCAGGCGGTTGCCTGCGGTGGGGTTGATATTGGCATTAAAGGCATGCTGGTGGCAGCCAAAACCCTTGCCCTTACCGGGATTGATTTGTTAAATGACCAAACCCAGATTCAGAAAGCAAAAGAAGATTACCAGAAACGGCTCGGTCCCGATTTCAAATATTCGGCCCTTATTGGCGACCGCAAGCCTGCGCTGGATTACCGGGATTAGCGTTGCCATTCAGGTCTGGTTAACAATGGCATAGTATACCGGCATTCCAATCGTGATGTTGATGGGAAACGTTATGGCCAAAGCCATCGGCAGGTATAGCCCCGGGTTTGCCTGCGGCACACTTACTTTCATGGCGGCAGGTACAGCAATGTATGAGGCACTGGCGGTAAGAATGGCAAAAATAAACCGGTTGGAAATATCCGGAGTAACATAACCGCTGAGCCAGGCAAACAGGCACCCGTTAAACAACGGAATCAGAATTGAAAATAGTACCGGGAACCACCCGAACGAAAAAAGCGATTTCAGGTTTCGTCCGCTTTCAATTCCCATATCCAGAAGAAATATAGCGAGGAATCCCTTGAAGATATCCGTAGTAAACGGTTTTATGCCCTGTGCCTGTTCTTCACTGGCCAGCAGCCCGATGACCAGGCTGCCAATTATCAGAAATACACTTCCGTTGGTCAGCGAGTGGCAAACAGCCTTTCGCTTGCTAAACTGCTCATAGCCATTGCCTGCGAAAAAATTAATGAGCAATAATCCACTGATGATTGCCGGAGCTTCCATCAGCGCCATTACAGCAACCATGTGTCCGTGCAGGGTTAGTGAATGGGCTTCGAGGTAAGATGTTGCCGTAACAAATGTTACTGCGCTGATGGAGCCGTACGCGGCAGCAATTGCCCCGGAATCATAAACCGAAAACCGGTTTCGGAGCAGAAAGTATGCGTAAACGGGGATCAGAAACGAGGCAGCCAGGCCAAAGAGAATTGACCAGACAATTTCCAGGTCAAAGGCTTCGTGTGCCAGTTCCTGTCCGCCTTTAAACCCGATGGAGAAGAGCAGGTATAATGAAATAAACTTGGACGAATTGGGAGGAATCTGCAGATCGCTGCGAAACGTTACAGCCAGAATGCCCAGCACGAAAAAGAGCAGGGCAGGGTTAGTAAGGTTTTCCAGGAGCAACTGAACATTCATAGGTTAAGGATTACAGGATGAACAATACATGGGATCTTCTTTTTGTTTTCCATGAGGAAAAAACTTTTCGCGTGTAAATCCGCAGCACCGGCATGTGCAGATATGCGACAGGACTGATCGCGTGGCTGTGCCACACCAGCCGCAGGGTAAACCATACTTAACTTCGGTAACTGCAAAGCCCGGAAACCTGCATACCGGGCAGGGCCTTAACAATAACGAAACCAAATCGTGCGCGGCATGGCCGATAAGGCGCATACGCGTTGGATTGTACAATGCCCGCATATCGGTTTCAACCCGGATTTTTTCACTGATTGATTTGAGCCTTCGGTAATAATATTTCAGGTGAGTCCAGGAAAGTATCCCCTTTATTAAGTGGTTATTGTGGTTACAACAGGGGCGAAGCATTAAGCCGTGCCACGGAAACCCGGCTGCCCGGGCAAATGCAACAAGCTGGCCTTCCGATTCAACTTCCAGGCTGGCAAAATTAGTATTGATACTCCTTCGGAAAACATACCATTCGTATCCGTTTTCACTGTCAATCAACAAGAGAAGTTCTTCATCGCAGGCATCCATAGGAT
>JAGUUF010000303.1 GCA_020063545.1 Cytophagales bacterium | reverse complement strand
TTTTAGTTCTTTAACCGGCCTGGTAACTGATCCTATCAAATCCCGAACGTACAATTGAACTACCTCAGCGCCTTCACGTAAACCTGTATTCTCTACTTCTACACCAACGGTTAATGACTCACCTGATCTCATTTCGGTCTTATCCAATTTAAGATTACTGTATGCGAACGTAGTATAACTTAGTCCATATCCAAAGGGGTATACCGGATCGTTGGAAACATCAAGGTAATTGGATCGAAACTTCTGAAACCACTGCCCGGGTTGAAGTGGCCTGCCAGTGTTCTTTTGCGAATAATACAGGGGGAGTTGACCTACGTGTTGCGGAAAAGTTGTGGTGAGTTTGCCGGATGGATTCACATCACCGAAAAGCACATCGGCAATAGCATCCCCTGCTTCACTACCCCCGAACCAAACATTCAAAATAGCGTGGAGATTTTCATTTTCCCAGGTTAACACAAGAGGTCGGCCGGTAAATAAAATAAGAACAACAGGTTTGCCGGTTTCAAGCAAGGCCTTTAGCAATTCACGCTGAACGTGTGGAATATCAATATTTACCCGGCTAGCCGACTCGCCACTCATTTCAGCGGCTTCACCCATAGCGGCTACAATCACATCGGCCGACTTAGCTAAACGGACAGCTTCATCGCGGATGATTCCGGCCGGACGAGGATCGCGCTTAAGGGATTTACCAAACATTGTAGCCCGCTCTTCAATTATAGCATCTTCGTGCAGGTTGGCGCCTTTGGCATATACTATCCGGGCGTTTTCACCTACGGCTTTTTTTAGTCCTTCCAGCACGGTTACCGATTCCGAAAATCGGGCTGCGACACTCCAGGTACCGGTCATGTTCTCTGCCGCATCAGCCATCGGCCCAACCAGTGCAATAGTTCCTTTTTTTTGAAGCGGCAATACATTGTTATTCTTTAATAATACAAAACTCTGAGCCGCTACACTGCGGGCAAATCTTCTGTTAGAGGCTGTAAATATTTCAGTTTTTGCCCGGTTTTCATCGCAATAGCGATAAGGATCATCAAACAACCCCAGTTTAAACTTGGCCGATAAAATTCTCCGGCAGGCATTATCTATCTGCTGCTGGGTTATTTTTCCCTCCTTTAAAGACTGGGGTAACGTAGTGAGCAAGCCTTCGCTTACCATGTCCATATCCAAGCCGGCTTCCAGGGCCTTTGCTGAAACCGTTGACATATCCCCATACCCGTGTTCGATCATTTCACTCACGCTCGTGTAATCAGATACAACAAAGCCATTAAAATCCCATTGATTTCGCAACACCTCGTTGAGGAGCCATTTGTTAGCTGTTGCCGGGATACCATCCACCTCGTTAAATGAAGTCATAACACTGGCAACTCCTGCTTCAATGGCTGCACGATAAGGTAAAAAATATTCGTTATACATCCGGTGTTTACTCATATCAACGGTGTTGTAATCCCTACCGGCTTCGGCTGCCCCGTACAGGGCAAAGTGTTTCACGCAGGCTAGTATCGTGTTATTGGCAGCCAGATTGTCTCCCTGATAGCCGCGTACCATTGCTTTGGCAATTTCCGCACTTAAAAATGGATCCTCTCCGTTCCCTTCGGATATCCTGCCCCATCGGGCATCCCTTGTAAGGTCAACCATCGGTGAAAATGTCCACGTAATTCCGTCTGCACTTGCTTCCTGTGCCGCCACCCGGGCACTCTTTTCAATTAATTCCATATCCCAACTGCAACTTAAGCCCAGAGGGATGGGAAAAACCGATTCATAACCGTGAATAACGTCCATGCCGAATAACAGCGGAATCCCCAACCTGCTCTTTTCAACGGCAATCTTCTGCATTTCTTTAATAACTGCGACTGATTTGATGTTAAACAAACCACCAACAAGTCCCCTCTCGATTTTCCTGGCGATATCGGAGTTGGCGGCCTGACCCGTTGTAAACTGGCCGGCTGACGGAAGATTGAGTTGACCTAATTTTTCTTCCAGGGTCATCAGATTCATCAGTGAATCAATTTTCCTGTCAACAACAGTTGCCTGATCAGATGATGGAGTACAGGCTAATTCTAATAAAATAAAGAGTGCCAACAGGTAGTAATTTTTCATAGCTCTTTTGTTTAATAAGTAAATCCAAGTATTCTGAGTCCTTTCTGCACTTCGGGTGCATTCATAAATAATTGCCATAACAGGCCGGTGCGATGGTTTTCAATCATGACGGGGATAGGCCCCTGATCGATGGCCAGGTAATGCGGGGGCATCCAATTATATTGGAAACTAAATGCATCGTATGGCCCAAATTCTCCAATGAGTGAATCGCGTGAGGGTGTATAAAGAAATTTCAAAAAACGCATGCTTTCCTCGGGAGTGTATGGAAAAGACGATAAGGCAGCCGTGGGTGAGATAACTCCCAAATCGTTTGAAGGCTGATGGGCAGCATAGCCAATCATCGAGTAGCTGGAGGTAAGCCCCCAGCAATCCGAACTGTAGCCTGCATACCCTTTTGGGTTTTCTATGCAATACCGATAGTTAATCAATGCCTGGTTACGGTTTACTTCCCAATAGTTGGCATACCGGTCCTTAAGGTTTCTGGGATCCAGCCCTAAATAAGAATAATGAGCCCAAAACAAAGGCCCAACCGGATCATCGCTATGCTCGTAATGGTCAAGCAAAGTGGGTAATCCATAAACTGTACGATGGGTTAAAATGGCTCCCTTTCTTGCCCATCCTTCATGATAAACTTCCGGTGTTATTGGAAAGGTTGGCGAGGCCGCAGCAAGCACATAAGCAATGAGGCATTCATTATACCCGCCAATCGGAAAATTCATCTCCCACCCATAGTTTGGCGACCAATGCCAGTAAAGAACATGTTTACCGTTGGTGTACCATGACCACTCAATTTGGCGCCACAGTGTATCAATTTTAGCAGCCAGAAATTTTTCTTCCTCATTTCCATTTTTGAAGTATTCGCGAACCGTTAGAAGACCCTGCGCAAGAAAAGCGGTTTCCACAATGTCACCCCCATCGTCTTTTTTACTGAAAGGTTTAACTCTTCCTGTTTCACCATATAACCAGTGCGGCCAGGCTCCGTGAAACCTATCGGCAGTATCCAGATAATTCACAACGTGTTGATAGTAGGTCAAGGCTTCTTGCCTGGACACAAAACCCCGTTCAAT
>JAGUUF010000307.1 GCA_020063545.1 Cytophagales bacterium | reverse complement strand
GATTCTGGAGATTGTAAAGGAAAAGTTTCTACCAAAACTCAAAGGCAAGGCAGAGGTAGAGTTTGTCATTCAGTCGATGGATAAACTGGTTCCGAAAGAATTTCAGAATCCGGAACGAAAAAAACCCTGGGGCACCGGCCATGCCATGTTGTGTGCAAAAGATGTGATAAACGAACCCTTTGCCGTAATCAATGCCGATGATTTTTATGGCAGGCAGGCGTTTAAAAATGTAGCTGACTTTTTTAACACTCACTCAAAGAAGGAAATGCAAGGTGACATTCACGCATTGGTGGGCTACACGTTAAAAAATGTTCTTTCCGATTATGGCAGCGTTTCGCGTGGGGTAGGCGAGGAAGATGCCAATGGATTTTTAACTTCGGTAGTTGAACGAAAAACAATTGTAAAGGAAAACGGAAAAATTATTGCCAAAGAACCAGAAGGGGATATCGTCATGAACCCCGAAGCAAAAACCTCCATGAACTTCTGGGGATTTCATCCTTCGATTTTTCCGGTTTCTGAAAAGTTGTTCAGGGAGTTTTTAAAAAATAATCACCAGGATATAAAAGCCGAATTCTTCATTCCGATTATCGCCAACTCGCTGGTGAAAAGCGGAGAAGGAAAAATTAAGGTGATATCGGGTGGAGATGTTTGGTTTGGCGTAACCTACCAGGAAGATAAAGAGGAAGTAGTAGGTAAAATCAGGGAGTTGATCACGAAGGGTGATTACCCCTCAAAATTATGGTGAACCGGTTACCTGTTGCTTGTACAGGCAACCGGTAACCAGTTAATACTGTTCCAGCCGCGAAAAGAAAAAGTTGCCTTCAATTTCGGCATTGGCATCGCTGTCCGAACCGTGAATGGCATTTGCCTCAATGGATTTTGCAAACAGGTTACGAATGGTGCCCGGTGCGGCTTTCTGCGGGTCGGTTGAGCCTATAAGCTTGCGGAAATCCTCTACGGCATTTTCTTTTTCAAGTATCATCGGTACGATAGGGCCTGACGACATGTACGTACACAGGTCGTTGTAAAACGGTCGCTCCTTATGGATAGCGTAAAATTGTCCTGCCCGTTCTTTCGTCAGATGAGTTTTTTTCATTGCTACAATCCGGAAGCCCGCTTCTTCAATCATTTTGGTAATTGCCCCGGTGTTGCCGGCCGAAACGGCATCGGGCTTAATCATGGTAAATGTTCTGTTTCCTGCCATTTTGTTATCAGTTCAACTTTTCGGGCGCAAAAATAAGGTTTATTCAATCAAAACCTCCCGGCTCCGCTAAAAACTCAAATCCGGTAAAACCTCCTTATTTTTGCCCTTTGTCGCCAACCCCGCAATGAAGAATTTAAGTGCGTTCAAGCAGTTTATGAGCCAGCCGCGCAGGGTGGTAATTGTTACGCATCACAAGCCCGATGCCGATGCGCTGGGTTCATCGCTTGGGTTGTGCGGCTACCTGCAAAACTGCGGGCACACGGTACAGGTTATTTCGCCAAGCGATTACCCTGTTTTTCTGCATTGGATGCCCGGCAACGACCGCGTACTGATTGATGAAGAAAAGAATAAGCAAACCATCGCCCGCTACTTTGAAAACGCTGAGATAATTTTTTGCCTGGATTTCTCCTCCCTAAACCGCATTAACAACCTGGGCGATACCGTGCGAAAATCAACGGCTAAGAAAGTGTTGATTGACCACCACCTTGAACCCGAGCATTTTGCCGACTTTGAACAGTGGGATTCGCGCGCAGCCTCTACTGCGGGCCTGGTTTACGAATTGATTATTGAACTGGGCGGCAGAAACAAAATTGACGCAACTATTGCCGATTGCCTGTATGCCGGATTGATGACGGATACGGGCGGGTTCAGGCATAACAATACCAGGCGCGAAGAATTTATGATTGCCTCGGACCTGGTGTCATTGGGCGCCAACCCAACCAAGGTTTCAAAGCTGATTTACGATACCAACACCCTTGACCGCCTCCGGTTAATGGGTTTTGTGCTGAGCGAAAAGCTAACCGTGTTGCCCGAATTCAATACGGCCTACATAACCCTGTCGCAGCAGGAACTGAAACGCTTTGGCTCCCAAACCGGTGACACCGAGGGGTTTGTAAATTACGGCCTCTCCATTAAAGGCATTCGGTTATCGGTAATGATTTATGAGCGCAGCGATGAAATCAAGCTTTCGTTCCGCTCATTGGGCAATTTTTCGGTGAATGAACTGGCCCGTAAACACTTTGAAGGCGGTGGGCATAAAAATGCCGCTGGCGGTTCTAGCAAACTTACGCTGGAGGCCACCACGCAAAAATTCTTAGATTTGCTGCCCGAATACAAGCAGCAGCTAACCGCTGCCGATGATTCGGAGTAACCGATAACTTATTTATTCCAACTAAATCCATGTACATGAGAAATGCATTTGTAGCAGGCTGCCTGGCTGCCTTATTGGCCGGCTGTGCCGGAAACGTTAAAGAAACGCCAAGCGGACTGAAATATAAAGTGATTAAAAAGGGCGATGGCGTTTTGGCACGCGTAGGCGAAATCCTTGTTTTTGATTACATCTTAACCGACTCAAAAGATTCGGTGTGGACAAGTACTATTGAAAACGGATTTCCTTCAGCCTTTATGGTTAACGACAGCAGCGCCATACCCCAGGAAAACGGCATCATCCAGATGCTGCGCATGCTCTCCAAAGGCGATAGTGTTACCGTTGATATTTCCATTGGTGAATTTTTTGAAAAACTCAGCAAACGACCTGTTCCGGATGACCTGGATAGTACCCTGATGATGCGCTACCAGTTCCGCATAAACGACATCATGACCAATGAAAAATTCATGACCTACGAACAGGAAGTGATGAACACCTTCCTCATTAACCAATTGAAAAAGGATACCCGGAAAATTGATGCCTACCTGAACGAGAAAGGATTAAAAGCTGATACGCTTCCTTCGGGTGTGCGGTACATTATCACAACCCCCGGAAAAGGTGAACCGGCAAAATCAGGCCAAACGGTAAGCGTAAATTATACCGGGTATTTATTGAGCGGGGAATACTTCGACTCCAGCATCCAGGCCGTTGCCGTGGAGAAAAATTTGTTTGACCCATCACGCGAGTATGCGCCCTACCCGGTAACCATCGACCGGTCAAGTGTAATACAAGGCTGGCACGATGCGCTTAAAACCATGAACAAAGGCGCAAAAGGCACGTTCTACATTCCGTCAACGCTGGCCTATGGCCCGCAGCAAAGAAGTGCGGTTATCAAACCGAATTCAATTTTAGTGTTTGAGTTGGAGGCTGTGGATATTAAGGACTAAGCAGATGCGTTCGGTTTACCTGCTGCCTGTTTTCGTTTTGGCGCTGTTGGGTTGCAGCGATGACGAATGCACTACCCGTGTTTCGCAGTCGCGCCTGGATGCGGTTAACCAGGCAAAGCTTACGCAGGATGTTGCAGCCATTGATGTTTTTTTGGACGATGCCGGAATTGCCGCCATCGAGGATCCATCCGGCATGCGCTATGTCATTACCCTGGAAGGAACGGGAACAAAGCCATGCCTGGAGTCGGCCATTACGTTCAAGTATAAGGGAATGCTGATGGACGGCACCGTATTCGATGAGAGTACAACAGGGCTTACCTATCCGTTGAAGAACCTCATCCTCGGCTGGCAGATTGTGTTGCCAAAACTGAAGGCAGGCACAAAGGCAACCCTGTATATTCCATCAGGTTTTGGTTACGGACCCGCTGCGCTTCCGGGCATCCCGGCAAATTCAAACCTCATCTTTGAAATTGAACTTGTTTCTGTTTAACCGGTGAGCGAAATCGTTTTTGCCACGAACAACCGCCACAAACTGCACGAGGTACGCCACCTGGTGGGTACTTCGGTAACCATCCGGTCGCTG
>JAGUUF010000188.1 GCA_020063545.1 Cytophagales bacterium | reverse complement strand
TCTTCCGATCTGGCAGTGTTGTAGCCGATGGGACTTATCAACCCGGTAATGCCCAGGATGAAGAAGATGTTAAAGATGTTGGAACCTACTACGTTGCCAATGGCGATGTCGGTGTTTTTTCGGTAAGCGGCCACAGCCGAAGTTGCCAGTTCGGGCAAGGATGTACCTGCTGCCAGTATGGTAAGCCCGATGAGTTTTTGACTTAGTCCGTAATGCTCGGCAAGTTTCACCGCGTTATCCACCACCAGTTTACCTCCGCCCACCAACATAACCAGCCCGAGCACGGATAACCCTATTGAAACCGGTGTGCTGTATAATTTGATGGTTGCCTCTTCAGAATAATCCGAAGAGTTTTTCATCGTGCGGTAGATGTACGCCATAAAGAACCCAAAAAATACCAGCAAAACTAAGCTGTCAACCCGTGAAAGCAGGTTTACGGCAGCGCCCCGTATAACGGCATCGTTAACCAGTACAAACAATACGCCTGCAGCCAGCAGGGAAATAGGGACTTCAAATTTTACCGTATTGCGTTGCACAACCAGCGGGTAAATTAACCCGGCAATCCCCAGGATGCACAACAGGTTAAAATTGTTGCTTCCGATTACATTTCCGAATGAAGCATCGCTGTTTCCGTTGATGGCTGAAAGCAGGCTGACAAATAATTCCGGTGCCGAAGTGCCAAACGAAACCACGGTAAGACCTATCGCAATGTTTGAAATTCCGAATTTCTTCGCTACCGATGAGGCACCATTTACCAGAAAGTCGGCTCCTTTAATGAGCAGGGCAAATCCCACAAGCAAGAGCACTACGGCAAGTATAAGCATTGGGTTTTGGGTTGTTTAACCTTAAAGGTATTGCAAATTTTTTACCCGATTGTATAGCAACCCTTACTTAATTTCGGATGATGAGGTAACAGGTATAGGCAATGTACAGCATCAGGAAAATAAAGGCCTCCCACCGGTCAACCTTGTTGCGGTTAAGGGTAAACATGGCAATAAGCAATACAATGGTGCCACCTCCCAGTACTTTCATGTCGGTATTGAGCACGGTATTGTACCCGATGGGTTTAATAAGCCCGTTGATGCCTAAAATGAAAAAGATGTTGAAGATGTTCGACCCGATTACATTGCCAATGGCGATATCGGTTTTCTTTTTATAGGCCGCAACGGCCGAGGTGGCCAGTTCCGGCAGGGAGGTACCCACGGCCAGGATGGTAAGCCCGATAAGTTTTTCGCTCAGGCCGAATTTCTGTGCAATGCCAACCGCGTTTTCGGTTACCAGGTACCCTCCGCCAATAAGCATGGCAACACCCAGTACAACCAGCCCCAGCGAAACCGGCATCGACATGATTTTAATGCCGTCTTCTTCGAAGTCGGGCTTCCTGCGCATGGAGCGGTAGATGTAGTACATGAAAAATAAAAAGCCTATCAGCAGCAAAAAGGCGTCAAACCGGTTGAGGGTATTGCTGGTGCCGTTAAAAAACATCACATCGTTTACCAGCAGGTACATAATGATAATCGCTATGAACGACAACGGCACTTCGTATTTAACCGATTGTTGCTGAACCACCAGCGGGTAGATAAGCCCGGTAACACCTAAAATCATCAGCAGGTTAAAAATGTTACTGCCGATGATGTTGCCGAAGATGGCTTCGTTTCGGCCATAGATCGAGTTGATAACGTTAACCGTCAGTTCCGGTGCCGAGGTTCCAAACGCAACAATGGTTAACCCTATAACCAGTGTGGAAATGTTCATGCGTTTGGCAACAGACGAGGCACCATTTACCATATACTCGGCACCCTTTATCAGGATGATGAAACCGGCCAAAAGAAGAATGACGTTAAGCAACATGTACAAAACCTGTTAAAACCATTTTTTAATTTTAAAATACGTGAGCATTCCCAGCGCCAGCGTGATCATAATCCCCCAGATTAACCCGTATCCGTAATGCCAGCGCAATTCGGGCATGTAGTCGAAGTTCATGCCATACACCCCTACAATAAACGTGAGCGGAATAAATATCGTGGAGATTACGGTAAGTACTTTGATGACCTGGTTAAGTTGGTTATTCTGTGTATTGATATGTAAGTCCATAAGGCCGGCCGTCAGGTCTTTATAGGTATCGATTGAATCGGTAAGGTGGATGACGTGATCGTACACATCGCTGAAGTAGCGGAAATTCTCTTCATCAATAAATACACTTTCGTCTTTTATTATTTTGGAGAGTGCATCGCGCAGCGGGTAAACGGCCTTGCGAAGGTAAATCAATTCCTTTTTTATCCGCTGAATGCGCTGAAAGGTGTATTCTCTCTTTTCCTGCGTGTGATGCGAAAAGCTGTCTTCAATAATTTCAATCCGTTCACCAATGGAGTCAAGGATGATGTAGTAATTGTCAATGATGATGTCGATAAGCCGATACAGCAGGTAGTCGGCCCCTTTTTTACGTACTCGGCCCTGATCGAGGCGGATGCGCTCACGAAACTGGTCGAACAAATCGCCTTCTTTCTCTTGAAAGGAAATCAGGTAATTGTTCCCCAATACAAAACTTATCTGCTCGTATTCGATGGTGCCCTGCTTGATGCTGTACAGCATCTTTAATGTAAAAAAAAGGTAGTCATCATACTCTTCGGCCTTCGGTCGCTGGTCATCCAGCACGTCTTCAACAAGCAGCGTATGCAGGTTAAAATGTGCCTGTATGGCTTTGATGGTTTCTTTGTCTTGCAGCCCGTCCAGGTTAATCCAGTTTACGCGGTCGGGGTGGATTTTTTGCAGCAGGTCCTCAACGGCAAGGACATCGTGCTTTTCATACTGGGTCTTATTATAGGAGATAAGTTCAAGGATAACCTTGCTTTCGGACAACGGCTCACGTACAGGTCTGCGTTTCTTCATGCAGGAGGGTCAGCAAAAATGGTGAGCCAATATAGGCCACCAGCCTGATTTTACCATACTGCCGCCCTCAAATTTTGACTTTGAAACCGCACCACCCGGTTGTATAATTGTGCCGAATGCCGCTGCGCCTTGACGATATCAAGAAACCCATTGCCCGCGAGATGGAAGAGTTCGAGCCCAAGTTCAGGGCTTCCATGAAAACACGGGTAATGCTGCTGGACCGCATCATGAACTACATTGTAAAACGCAAAGGCAAACAAATGCGGCCCATGTTTGTATTTCTAACGGCTGGTACTTGTGGCAAAATAACCGAATCAACGTACCGGGGTGCGGCCCTTATTGAGTTGCTGCACACGGCCACCCTGGTGCATGACGATGTGGTGGATGACGCCAGTTACAGGAGGGGATTCTTTTCGGTAAACGCATTATGGAAGAACAAAATTGCCGTACTGGTGGGTGACTTCCTGCTTTCGCGCGGGCTTATCCTGTCGGTAGAGCATAAAGAGTTCGAATTGCTCAGCATTGTTACTGATGCCGTGCGCCAGATGAGTGAAGGCGAATTGCTGCAGATGGAAAAGTCGCGCCAGCTTGATATTTCCGAAGAAGTTTATTTCCAGATCATCCGTCAGAAAACTGCATCGCTTATTGCCTCGTGTTGTGCGGTTGGTGCTTCTTCTGCCGGGGTGGAGAACGGCCTGGTAGAAAGGATGAAATTGTTTGGCGAAAAAATAGGAATGGCGTTTCAGATTAAAGACGACTTGTTTGACTATGGCGATGAGGAGATTGGCAAGCCCCTTGGTATTGATATTAAGGAAAAGAAAATGACCCTGCCGCTAATTCATGCCTTGTCGAAGGCGGGCTGGCTGGAAAAACGAAAAATCATTTCCATTGTACGCAACGAAAGCAGCAAACCGGCCAAAGTAAAAGAAGTAATTTCGTTTGTTAAGCAATCGGGTGGTATTGCCTATGCTGTGGAGCGGATGAATACCTTTCACCGTGAAGCCCTTGAATTACTGGAAGATATTCCCGCCTCAGATTACAAGGAATCATTAAAGCAACTCGTTCAGTTCACGATTGACAGGAGTAATTAATGCTCAGCATTTTTTTTAAACACTACATGCCATAATCCGCGCAGGTCGCCTTCTTTATACCCGGTGGCGCTGTCAGCAGCATACCGCTCGTTTATTGCAGCAAGTGTTTCGGGCTTTATTTCTTCGCCCGGCAGGCCGTGGCAGTTCAGGCACATGCCCTGTACCAAGATGGGTTTTATGTAATGCACTTCCGTTGGGGTACGCACAAGGCGGGCGGTGCTGCGGGTTGCCCTGAATTCGTTCAGCAGGGCAGTCTCCAGGCTATCGGCTTTGTTTTGAGGGTTGCGGGGCCTGTCCGAAGCCCGCCTGATGGTAATGCCCGCTTCCTGGTAGTAGGTGGTAAATGGGTAGGCGTTTTCATCGCAGAAGGCCACGGCATAAGCAAAGCCTTTTGATCCGATGGCGGTAGTAAGGGCATTGCGAAGCGTATCGAAAGTTTGTGCCACAAGTTGGTCGCCCAGTTCTAAGTAAACCGAATCGGAGAGAGCGGTATTCCCGTTTTCGGCCGGCCGATTCAGGCACGAAACCAGTACAAAAAGTAGCGGGGCAAGCGCGAGTAACTGTACAGGCCTCATTTCCCTTTTTGTTTCTTCAGTTTTTTCTCGATTGAATCCAGGCGCTCTTCCAGTTCCAGGAGTTTTTTGATAATGATGATGTGAGTATGCCGGGCATCTATACCCACCACGCTTTCGGTACTTTGAATGTGGCTGCCGATGACTTCGTAATCAGGATGGTCTTTACTGATCAGTCGTTTTTTTAGTTTCATCGTTCCTAATCTTTTTTGTTTCAAAGGTATTCAGAAGCAATCCGCCCATCAGGGCGCCATACAGGGTGCTGTTTACCGGTGAGGACGTGATGGCACAACTGCCGCTTGTGCACCCTATGTAGTACCAATACAGGTAGCCTGCTACAGCGCCAAGTAGTATACCAATGCCCCATTTTATAATGGCTGTCTTCATATCAATTCTTTACACAGCAAAGCTACCAAATCGGTTACCGGTTTTTGAGTGACTTTGGTTACTGTTTGAAGCTAAAAATGGAAAAAGCCCCATACCTTACGGATACGGGGCTTTTCACTATATATAAACCTAAACCTGTTCGGCATTATATCGGCACGCGATTGCGGCCGGCTTCGAGTATGGCGTAATCGCGCCATGTTTTGTAGTTATCCGGGTCAAGATGGTCGGTGGCAGGTCCTGTTTCTCCGGGAATAAAGTTACCGTTGCTCTCCCACCATTTTTTTGCATACTCACGTGCCATTGCTTTGTCAACTTCAAATAAGCTTATGCACGAATCGGAGATTATCCACGGCTTATCAACCGAACTGTACTTTTCGAAAATCAGGCTGCGCATGTGTGTCCCGTCAACCTGGTTTTTAAAGTGCGACAGCGTGTACGATATCGTTTCGGGCTCGGTCATCACCAAATCCCAGTATTTTTTTGAAGCCACAACCTGGGCGGTTGTAAGCATGTAACCATACCCGGTTTCTATCGGCTCTTTGGTAATGGGGCAGCGTGCCTTTAGCACGGGTTTCTTTTTGCCAAGGAGTTTATCAATCAGCGTCATGGTGGTGTGTTTGCTTTCTATAGATACTTACTGCGTACCGAATAGTTGCATGTATGACGCCAAAAAATCCTGAAATGTTACGAAAGGCCATTTCCGGCTTCGAAAGCTGTAATTTTTACGTGGCACCAGGTGGTAACCGGTGGTAATGAATGGCAAAAGTGTGCAGTACTGAACACCCCGGTGTTCATTTTTTTTGAGCCTCAGCTTTTTGTGGCAGGGCCGGCCCTCCGTTTTTGAAAGTTCTCGTAGTTGGTCAGGAAATCTTCCAGCCTTTCGGTGGGTATTTTTTTTCCGATAATCTTCTTTTTATCGTCCAGGATGTAAAGCGTGGGTGTAGTCTGGGCATCATACAGGTCGTGGTAGGAGCCAACGTAGGTGCGCGGCCCGTTTACCGTAATCCACTTCATGTTCATTTCTTTAATGTAGTCGCGCATTTTCTGCATGGATGTGTCGGCACTAACGGCAAAAACTTCTACATCGAAGCGGGTCTTGTTTTTGGTGTAAAATGAAACCAGTTTGGGTGTTTCAACTTTGCAGTGCCCGCAGTCGGGATCGAAAAAGTAAATAATGGTGTATTTGTTTTTTAACGCGTACATCGAACGCGGCTGCTGGTTGGCATCCTGCATGATGAGGTTGGGTGCCGTGCGCCCGATTAAACTCTTGCGCAGGTTATCGGCATGGTCTTTCAGGTTTTTCTTCAGTTTATCGTTTGCCCAGTAATTCATCTCGCCCGAGGCAAAGTAGGTGTCGTACAGGTAAACAAAGATTTCATCCAGGCCCATGATTTCCGGGTTCTGGTATTTCAGCGTGAGTGTCCACACCATAAACTTATACGTCTCCGGATTCTTCCTGGCTTTTGCCACCAACCCTGCGATGGCCTTTTTCAGCGTATCCACCTGCGGGGCATACAGTTTGTCGAGGTATTCATTTACCTTCTGGCTATAAATGGGTTGCGGCAGGCGTATCAGGGCATCATCGCTCAGGTCGAAGTAATCAAAAAAGTGTTGCCGGTAGTACCGCAACTGAAAGGTTGAGTCGATGCTGCCATCGGCTTTTTTGGGTGCTTCAGGAATGTCAATGCGCCTGGTTGTTTTCAGCAGGCGGGCCGTCATGGTGGCGGGATGTTTCTCCATAAGCGAAAGCTGGTGCGCCATTACCTTGTCGTTTATTTTGCTAAAACCCTCGCGGGCAGCGCTTTTTTTGGCTTCATCTTTTAGCGTGGAATCCTGAAGTATTTTTATGAACGGATCAGCCTCCTTATTGCGCTCCATATTATACTTCATGTTGTCAAAAAAAAGTGTGTTATCCTCATCGCCTGTAATTACCGCATGCCTGATGTAATCATCGGTTCTGGTTTCGATACTGAAATGCTGGTTATTGCCCACCACCATATCGAACAACCGGGTTTTGTTCAGCACCAGGAAATAGATGCCTTGCGGCAGGGCCTGTTTGCCATCGAACACAAACTGCCCCTGCTTGTTAACCCGCGCAGTATCACGCACAAAGGTGCTTTCGCCATAATAATAACCCAGGTACACAGTAGTATCCTGAAGGCCGGCTATCCTGAACCGGATGGAGTAACCGGGTTTAGACTGTGCGTACGTTGCACACGATGCGATTAAAAAAACAAAGAAACCGATAATGCGCATGCCTGAAAATTTTTTGTCAAATTAGGTATTTAACGGTTATCCTGGCAATTCGTATGCCGGGTAAACGCCTCTTTTATCGGGTGGCTGCAGGCCGGGTAACCAAAGTTTACAATCATTGATTAGTTTAGCACCTTATGTCGCTGGTTGTTAATGAACTTACCAAGGTTTATGGTGCGCAGTATGCGCTTAATGCAATTTCGTTTACCGTAAACGAAGGCGAGATTGTTGCTTTCCTGGGCCCAAACGGTGCGGGTAAATCTACCACCATGAAAATTACCACCGGCTTTCTGGCTGCCACTTCCGGTACGGTGCTGGTTAATGGCATGGATGTGGCTAACCGGCCGATGGACGTTAAACGGATTACCGGGTATCTGCCCGAGCATAACCCCCTGTATCCCGATATGTACGTGCACGAGTACCTGGCGTTTACCGGTGGCCTCTACGGACTGTCGGGTAAAAAGCTTAAAACGCGGGTTGGGGAGATGGTTGACATGTGCGGACTTAGCGCAGAACAGAATAAAAAAATTGAGGCGCTTTCAAAAGGCTATCGGCAGCGGGTAGGGTTGGCCCAGGCGCTGCTGCACAATCCGAAAGTGCTAATACTGGACGAACCCACTTCAGGTCTTGATCCTAATCAACTGGCGGAAATCCGAAAGCTGATTAAAGAAGTAAGCAAAGACAAAACGGTGTTGTTTTCAACCCACATCATGCAGGAGGTGCAGGCCATTTGCGACCGTGTGATAGTAATTAACAAAGGAACTATTGTAGCCGATGCCAGGTTAGCCGAACTGGTAGGGAAGGGTGAATCGCGAATGCTGATAGTTGAATTTGAAAAACCCGTTGCCCTTACCGAGGTTGAAAAACTGCCCGGGGTTATGCACGCCCGGCCGATGGGAGAAACGGTTATTGGAATTATGCCCGTACCAGGTGCAGATGTGCGTCCGGCTGTTTTTAAGTTTTCTGCCGAACAGGGTAATTCACTTGTTGGCTTGCGTTGGGATGAAAATTCGCTGGAAAACGTTTTTGCCGAACTCACCCGCGATAACGGCCACTGAGGTGGTGGTTTGTTATTCAACACCACTCTTTTTACATTTAAGAATTATGACCCTCTTCAAATCGAAACTTCTTATTTTATTTGTTTTAGTTGTTACGTGGTTTACGGCTTCCGGCCAGGATGCCGGGCGGGCCGAAGTACAACAACGTTTTGATCGGATGCACTTTTCATCCTTTTCATTTGGGCTTGTTAAAGGTTCAAGCGGTGATTACGATAAGGGCTGGCAGGCAGAGGTAGGCTATGGCAAGCGTTTAAATAAACTGATTACGGCCGGAGCCAACATTACTTACCTTACGTTGGGCAACACGTACAATGGTTATGATTTTTATGTTTCCGAAAGCGATGAGCCCTCGGCATTTCCTCCGGGCAGTACAACCGATGGCGATCCATATGATGAGTCTATTGAAGTAGGAATTAGTGGCGGAAATTTTTCTTCTTTTTCGCTTAGCGGGTTCGTGCGAATGAACCTTACACCTTACAGCGATAACAGCAAGGTGGTTGTTTTTGGATTTATTAAGCCTTCTGTAGGAATCTGTTTCTTATCAGCCATGACCAAAGAAGCAAGGCTGGTTGTTGATTTCGAGTATGTAAATACTACATATGTTGACCGGGAAAGCACCACCTCATTTGTTGCAGGGGTTTCGGTTGGTCCCGGCATTGAGTTTCTCCCGACAAAAAATCTTTCGCTCACTACTCATGTAGGCTTCAACAGCCAGTTTGGCAACAAGATTGTTCTGGATAAGTCGGCTTTTCGGCCGAGCACGGCAACGGTGAGCAATGTTGATTTTCCGGTTACTTCGGGTGCGCTCATTTCTCTCTCGTTCACACTCGGCCTTCAATATAATTTTTAGTCGGGCTGGCAGTTAACCCTGAGCTCGTGGTCTTTGATTTCAATCAAATCCCTGATAAACTTGCATTTTGTTTTGCGTTGTGATTCAGATTCTGACTAAAGAGTTCAATACCTTCCTCAATTCGCTGATTGCCTACATCGTAATCGGGGTATTCCTGACCAGTATGGGCTTGTTGATGTGGGTCTTTCCCGAAACATCGGTACTCAATTACGGCTTTGCCGATATGGATACCCTTTTCTCACTGGCGCCTTACGTATTTATTTTCCTGATACCTGCCATTACCATGCGCAGTTTTGCCGAAGAAAAACGGGCGGGCACACTGGAATTGCTCTTCACCCGGCCGCTTACAGACTGGGATATTGTGCTTGGTAAATTCTTTGCTGGTTTCTTGCTGGTTCTCTTCGCGCTGCTGCCAACGGGCATCTATTACGTTTCGATTTACCTTCTTGGTGATCCGGTTGGTAACCTGGATACTTCGGGTATAATAGGTTCCTATATCGGTTTGGCCCTGTTGGGTGGCGTGTTTTGTGCAGTAGGCATTTTTGCTTCCTGTATTTCCGGCAACCAGATTGTGTCGTTTATCCTCGCTGCGTTCTTGTGCTTCCTGCTCTTCACCGGCTTTAATTCCATTGCTTCGCTTAACCTGTGGGCGGGCAATGTTTTGCTTATAAAGCAACTCGGCATCCTGTACCATTACGAGTCGCTGGGCCGCGGGCTGATTGACAGCCGCGATGTGGTGTACTTTATCAGCCTGACAACTGTAATCCTTTTGGCTGCCAAAACCATTATTTCGGCACGCACATGGTAAACCCGGGCAGTAAAAAATTGCGCGATTTACTGATACTGGCAAACGGGCTTGCAGTAGCAGTGTTTGTAAACCTTTTGGCCTCGGGTTATTTTTTCAGAATTGATCTTACCGAAGAAAAACGGTTTTCGGTAAAGCCGCAAACCAAAGAACTGCTGCAGGCCCTGGATGACGAGGTGTACATTGAAGTGTACCTGGAAGGAGACCTGAATGCGAGCTTCCGCAGGCTGCGTAACGCCATCCGTGAACTGCTCGAAGAATTCAGGATTTATTCAGGCAACAACGTGCGCTATGTTTTCATTAACCCTCACCAGGCCATTAGCCAGAAAGCCCGAAATGAATTTTTCCAGGAACTGGCCCGGAAAGGTGTTGTGCCGACCCGCGTGGTTGAGCGCGAAAACAGTCAGACTTCGGAAAAACTGATTTTTCCGGGTGCGGTGATTTCCTATGGCGGTTTTGAAACCGGCATCAACCTGCTGAAAGATGTATCTGCACGCACCCCGGATGAACGCATTAACCCTTCAATTGAAGGACTGGAGTACGGGTTTGCAAATGCCATCTTTAAACTTGTTAACACCAATCGGAAACGAATTGGTTTTGTGCAGGGCCATGGTGAGCTGGACAGCCTGCAGGTAGCCAGTTTTAACAACGCCCTGCTTGAACTGTACGATGTATATAAAGTTGACCTGTCGCGTAAACCAACCATTCCGGTGTATGATGCGCTGGTTATCGCCAAACCAACTAAACCCTTTTCGGAAGCCGATAAGTTTAAACTGGATCAGTATGTAATGAACGGAGGTAGCGTATTGTTTTTGATCGATAAGTTGGAGGCTACAATGGACAGCGCTTCGCGCGAGGATTACATGGCTTTTCCGTATACGACTAACCTTGATGACCTGTTGTTTAAATATGGAGTCCGGATTAACAACGATTTGGTGCAGGATCGCCATGCCGGGCTTTACCCGGTGGTTACCGGCCAAACCGGTGGCAAGCCCCAGCTCCAGTTAATGGATTGGCCTTTCTTTCCGCTGGTCAATCACTATGCTGATCACGTTGTTACCCGCAACCTCGATGCGGTAATGCTTCGGTTTGCCAGCAGCATCGATACCGTTAAGTCGGTTAACGTAAAGAAGACCCCGCTTCTGTTTACATCAGATTTTTCGCGCAAACTGGGAGCCCCGGTGCCGGTGAGTATTAACGAATTACGAAGAAACGTTAAACCCGAAAACTTTTCTGAACAGAAAATTCCGGTCGGCTGCCTGCTTGAAGGAAAGTTTACTTCGCTGTATAAAAACCGGTTTCTGCCCGAAGGAGTTGATGCTTCCGTTTTCAGGAGCGAGAGCCTGCCTGCCAGGGTAATGGTGTTTGCCGATGGCGACCTGGCGCGTAACGACATTAACCCGCGCACCGGCAACCCGCAGCAGCTTGGCAGCGATCCGTTTACCGGCTATACGTTCGCAAACGAAGAACTGCTGTTGAATGCAGTAGCCTACCTTGTTGATGAAAACGGGCTTATTAAAACCCGTAATAAAGAAGTAAAAATCAGGCCGCTGAACAAAGAGAAAATAAGGCTGCAAAAAGGTATTTGGCAAACGGTTAACCTGGTATCACCTGTTTTGCTGGTGCTAATCGTGGGCATCATAAGGCATATCATTCGGAAGAAAAAATTTGCAACCTTCAGGTAATGTACCGCAGGCAAAACATATTGCTACTCGCATCACTTGGCAGTATAATGCTGCTTACCGTGCTGGTATACCATGTTCAGTTGCGAAGCGAAGCGGTTGATAAAAGTTTATTCAAACCGGGTGACCTGGCTGTGGTGGATAAGGTTGTGCTCAGCGGTAAGTCCGATACGATTGAAATCAGCTTTGATGGAGCCCGTTGGAAGGTAAATGGCAAACCGGCTGACGGGGAAATGATTCAGGTGCTAATGGCCACGCTTGCGCAGGCAGAGCCCCGAAGGCCGGTTGCAAAACTTATGCGCGATTCACTTGCCCGTGCACTAATTGAAAATGGTGTCCGCGTAAACGTGTATTCCGGAACAACATCGCAGCTTGCTTTTATTGCAGGAGGTGATCAGCAAAAGAAACAAGCCTACTTTATGAAACTGCAGGAAGCTGTACCATATGCCGTGGCAATACCGGGGTACCGGGTTTATGTTTCCGGAATTTTTGAAGTTGGTGAAACCGGCTGGCTCGACAGGCGGATTTTTAATTTTAACTGGTGAAATTTTAAATCGCTTAAAGCGGATTTCCCCGGCTCAACTGACGGCTTTGAAGTTTCCTTCGATGGAAAGATTTTTTCCATTGCCGGTGTTAAAACCGATACCGCAAAACTCAATACCTTTCTTGACCAGGTCTCGCTGCTTGAAGCCGACCGGCTGGTACTGAATAAATCGCTGCGCGATAGCCTCGGCTCTGTGCAGCCGGTAGTTACACTTCAAGTGGCTACGCTTGCCGGAGAGGTGTATAGTCTTTCGGTTTATTACAACAAAACGGGTGCAGGTACTGCTTTCGGCCTTACCGCTGCTGACCCCGTAGCCGTATTTGACCCCCGAAAAGTACGTTCGCTTGTTCAGCGCAGATCGTGGTTTGAAATGAAGTAACCTGCCGGTTATTGTCGTTTCCTTAATTCTATTTTCTTTCTAACTTTACCGCTCACAACCAAAAACCACACGTTCGGAATGAAGTTCATCGTTAACTCAGCATACCTGCTTAAGCAGCTCTCCAACATCAACGGGGTAATCACCACCAACCCGGTTGTTCCAATTCTTGAGAATTTTTTATTCGAACTGGATAAGGGCCGGTTAACCGTTACCGCGTCCGACCTGCAAACCTCCATGATAACGGAACTGCAGGTGGAGTCGAAAGAGAAGGGAAATATTGCCGTGCCGGCACGCATCCTGCTCGAAACATTAAAAAACCTGCCCGAGCAGCCGGTAACTTTTTCGATAGATGAATCAACCTACAGTGTTGAGATTAACTCCGATAACGGACGGTATAAGCTTTCCGGTGAAAATGCCACCGATTTTCCGAAAGTGCCTTCGGTGAGCAATGATTATTCAGCCGAAGTTTCGTCTGATGTTCTGGCACGTGCCATAAACAACACCATCTTTGCCACCAGTAACGATGAGTTGCGCCCGGCCATGACGGGTGTTTATGTGAACCTTAACGAGAAGAACACCACGTTTGTGTCAACCGATGGCCACCGGCTGGTGCGTTACCGCAGAACGGACGTAAAATCGGATAACGGCAGTGCCATCATTGTTCCGCGCAAGGCGCTCAATTTATTGAAGGCTACCCTTCCAGCTGAAAATACCGTGGTGAATGTGGATTTCAATTTATCGAATGCATTCTTCCGGTTTGGCAATATCCGCATGATCTGCCGCCTGATTGATGAGCGTTTTCCGGATTACGAAAATGTTATCCCTACCCAGAACAACATTAAAATGACTATCGGCCGGGCAGAGTTTCTCGGTGCGCTAAAGCGGATTTCTATTTATGCCAATAAAACAACCCACCAGGTACGTTTAAAAATCACCGGCAGTGAACTGCAGATTTCGGCCGAAGACCTTGACTTTTCAAATGAAGCGAACGAACGGCTGTCGTGCGAGCATGACGGTGAAGATATTGAAATCGGCTTCAATGCAAAATTCCTGATGGAGATGCTTTCCAACATTGACTCCCAACAGGTTGTGCTCACCATGTCGGCTCCGAATAAGGCAGGTGTTATTCTTCCATCCGAAAAAGATAAGAATGAGGACATCCTGATGCTGGTGATGCCGGTTATGCTTAACCAGTATGTGTAAGCGCGTTTAAAGCGCACCGCGTTTACCCAGTTCTATAACTTCCATATTCGTTATTGCTTTTGCAGTCACCTCAAACCGCACAATGGTTTTGAAGTTGTGAAACCCGTGATTGCCTGCCGCCCCGGGATTGATGTACAGCATGTTGTTGAATTTTGGGTCGCGCATAATTTTTAATATGTGCGAGTGGCCACACACGAAAATATCTGGAGGGTTGTTTTGAAGTTGTTTCCGTACTTCGGGGTTGTAGTGGGGTGGCGCTCCACCGATGTGGGTCATCCATACGGTTAGCCCTTCAACCGTAAACCGCAGGTTGTCCGGAAATAAACTGGTAATTGTCCGATCATCAATATTTCCGGACACTGCACGTAACGGCCTGGTGACCTGGAGTGATTGAATTACATCGTAACTGCCAATGTCACCGGCATGCCAGATTTCATCGCACGGGGTAAAGTATTCAATCACTTTTGGGTCAAGGTAACTGTGCGTATCCGATAAGAGCCCGATTTTCATCCGCTTGTCAGGAATATTCAACCAATCGTAAAGATTACCACTTTTTTCTTACCCTCAACGCAACCATGAGCAAGGAATGCCAGTATTCAGCGTTGTAAGTTGCCATGAACCAAACCCGGATCACTTTCCTTACCGTAGCCTTGAGTGTGGGCTTATTGGCCGATGCCCTGGCCATTGAACCCAGGCAACTTGTGGCCAGGCGGGTTACCCATGCCCCCCGCATTGACGGCATTCTTGATGATGAGGCCTGGCGCGAAGGAGCAGAGAAAGTTCAGTTCACACAGTTTGCACCCGCTAACGGCCAGCAATCCGAATTTCAGTCAACCATCCAGTTGGTGTATACCAACAAAGGGATTTACATCGGTGCTTACCTGTACGACCCGCAACCTGATAAAATCCTAAAAGAATTCGGTCAGCGTGATGATATGGACCGGAATGCCGACTATTTCGGAATACTGCTGGACACCTATAACAGCGGACTAAATGCCTTCGCTTTTGTGGTTTCGGCAGCCGGTGTGCAAAACGATATTTATTTTACCGCCAACGATGAAGATAGTGCGTGGGATGCCGTGTGGAGCAGCGCGGTAACGATTACCGATGACGGATGGATTGTTGAAATGGAAATACCCTACTTCGCACTTCGCTTCCCGAAACAGGAGGTTCAGACATGGGGTGTTAACTTTTACCGCAATGTTAAACGTAAGCAGGAAGAATCGTTTTGGAATTACGTGGATAACTCCATCAGGGGAATTGTTAACCAATCGGGCCGCCTTACCGGACTTGAAAACATTAAACCTCCGTTACGCCTGGCGCTTTATCCTTATGCCTCAACAATTTACAATCACGATGGGAACTCCGGTACGGGCGAATTCTCAGTTGCCGGTGGCATGGATGTAAAATACGGCATCAATGAAAGCTATACGCTGGATGTAAGCCTCATTCCCGATTTTACGCAGGTTCAGTCCGATAATATAGTGTATAACATTACAGCGTACGAAGTTCGGTTTAATGAGAACCGGCAGTTCTTTACAGAGGGAACAGAATTATTCAATAAGGCTAACCTGTTTTATTCACGCAGGGTGGGCCAATCGTTTGGTAAGGTTAGTTACGATAGTGAACGTGAGCGGGTGTTATCCCATCCTACCGGAGCCAATCTGATTAATGCAGTAAAACTCTCGGGTCGGAATAAAAAAGGATTGGGCATCGGATTTTTTAATGGGCTTACTGCAAAAACCTTTGCCACTGTTGAAAACACCGAGACCGGTGAACGCAGAAAAGTGCAGGTTGATCCGCTTACAAATTTCAATATGATTGTTGTGGATCAAAATCTGAAGAATAATTCTAACATAAGCTTCACAAATACAAATGTTATCCGCGATGATGGCGGCCGCGATGCAAATGTGGCCGGGCTAAATGTTAGCTTACGCGATAAAAAGAACAATTACCAGTTAACTTATTCGGGCAGCATCAGCACCATATTGGAAAATACCGGGGACGGGCATACTGCAGATAACGGCTATAAGTATTTTATTGAGTTAGCCCGCATAAGCGGCACCTGGCAATACGGCATCAACCGAAATGTGGAAAGTTACAATTACAATATAAACGACATGGGCTACCTGCAGGCCCCGAATGAAGTGACGCACACAGGCTACCTGCGCTACAACATTTTAAAGCCGGTAGGTATCATCAACCGGATGCACACAGGTATTAATGCCAGCTACCAGCGCCTTCACAAGCCTGATGTATTCTCCTCGCTTCGTACCTTTTTAAATGTAAACACTCAGTTTAAAAATTTCTGGTGGATGGGCTTCAATTTCGGGGGTAACCCAACCGATTCGTATGATTACTTCGAGCCCCGAGTATGGGGATACAAGTTCCGCCAGCCTGAAAATTTTAATTTCAATTTGTGGGTAGAAAGTGATAGCCGTAAGCCGTTGCAGGTAAATTTTTATACGGGCCAGTTTCATCGCCCCGCCTGGGATCAGCAATTTACCTGGGGAGGTTTTTTTGTCCGCTATCGCGTAAACAACAAACTTTCGTTCAACACCGAAATCAATTATGAACAAGGGTTCGGCAGGGGGTATGCAACAAGACTTTATACAACCGAGGGAGAGTTGCAAAACATAATTTTCGGCCACCGCGAAATGCTGACAACCACCAATATTTTAGGACTTAACTATACGTTTAATAATAAGATGGGCTTTCGCCTGCGCCTTCGCCACTACTGGTCGAAAGTACGGTATGAAAAATTCTTTGAACTAGGTACCGATGGTGAATTGCACGAAACCGCTTATAACGGACTCACCACCGAGGGTACGCCAGCACACGATGCTAATTTCAACGCCATTAACCTGGACCTGGTATATTTTCTCCAGATTGCTCCAGGTTCCTTTTTGAACTTTGTGTGGAAGGATGCCATACAGACGTTTACCAACAACACCCGTCCTGATTACCTGGAAAACCTCCGCGATTGTGCCAATGCTCCACAAGTTAACAGCATCTCCATCAGGCTTACGTATTTTATCGATTATGTAAGCCTGCGCAACACGTTAAGGGCCAGGTAAGAGTAATCCTGCTCACCGGGTATTTTTTTTCATCGCTTTAAACCAATCGCTTAGCGTACTATTTGCGGCATTATCCGGCTTTTCTTTTTCGTAGCCATTGTACTGATATTATTGTAGCGGTTAATATCAATTTGTAAGGCTATGAGAGTTATCATCCCCCTGCTTGTTTTAGTGGCTTTAAACTATGCTGCCTTTCCTAACGATCCTGCCCGCGGTGGTGCCGGGCACCTCGCGCAGCAGTATCAAACACTCCTTTCGGGTGCCGAGGTAGTCGAAGGTTACCGCATGCTTAAAGCGTATGAAGTTGACCGCTTCTGGAGGGCTGTGGCCGATTCACTTAAGGACGGCAGGGCAGTACTTGCTGAAGTGAAACGGGAGAACAAATTGTTCCAGGAAAAGATAAAAGAACTTGCAGGCGAAATACATAATAAGGAAACAGCCAACGCTGAACTTCTTTTTGCCGGTAAGCACATTACGGTATTTGGCAAGGACCTGAAGAAATCGGCATTTATTACACTCGTGTTTATTACAACCGGTATCCTGCTAACCTGTATTGTTGCCTTGCTGGTGATGGGCAAAGTGAACTATACTGCCTGCCGGGAAGCCCGGAAATTATACGAAGACCTGTATGCCGAGTTTGATCAATACCGCCATGGCGCGGTGGAGCGCCAGATAAAACTTTCGCGCGAATTGCAGGATTACCGCAACAGGCAGGTAGATTTACGGAGTGCCTGATTGAATTCTATTGAAGCTTTAATAAATTGGCCCTGCATTAAGCGGGAGTAGCTCAGTTGGTAGAGCGTTGGCTTCCCAAGCCGAAGGTCGCGGGTTCGAGCCCCGTTTCCCGCTCATCTTTCTGATAGGCGGAATGCATGTGAATAGGATGTTAGGTGTGTAAGGTCGCGCCTGCCTGCCGTCAGGCAGGGGTTCGAGCCCCGTTTCCCGCTCAGTACCGGGGTTCAAAGCGCATCATAAATCCGGCCCGCAGTTCAATCATCTCTACATAACTGGCATAAACGTATCCAACGTGGTGTTCATGCACAACCTGGGTTTGATTATTTATAAAGCGTGCCGTTACATCACTATTTGTCGGTAAATGGTGATTGTGATCGGGGGCATCGGTATTCATATATCTCACGTTGCCGCCCAGGGTTAACGATGCGCCTACATTAAACAAAAATGTGTTGGGTGGGTACCGTTTGAAAATTTTTCGCATGTCCCATTGAAACCCGCCACCGGCTGATGCCGCAAAGGTACCGTCTTTCAGAAGCAGATCCTTGTCAACCGGCTCACAGTGATCGCGGTCGTCCGGATCATAAATATATAAGTTGGTGGTGAAGCGCGTGTAGCCCATACGCAGCGAAACAAAAGGCTTGAGTTGTTTCCCGGTAATGAAATAATAGCGTGTTCCCAGCATGGCGTTCAAGAAGGAATTGCTTACCACAATATCCATTGGGGCCACGGTACCATCATTAAACGTATACTCCTGGCGGTTTTTATCGTGCCCGTAAATGGTATAACTGAGGTCAGCACCAACCGCCAGTTTTTCGTTTTTGGTTAGCCAGTAGTAATCCATGGTAAAGCCATGCCCGTTACGAATGGTTTGTTGCATAGTGGCTACCGGGGCAGCAAACGTATACCCGAAGCCAAACTCTTTTTTTAACGATTGTCCGCTGGCCAGCATTACCTGAACCGCGAACAGCAGGGTAAGCTTTGTTTTCATGAAATGAAGATAGGCAAATATTTGCAATTTTGCCGATGATGACGTTGGAACAAAAAGTTGCAGAAGTAGAACGTGTATTCGAAAAACTTGACGGGGAAATAGCTCAATTCCGAGGCTGGTCGGGGCTGTATTGCCCTTCGGGCTGCGGTAAGTGCTGCTTTAAAGCCGATATCGAGGCGACTGTCATTGAATTCCTGCCGTTTGCTTTCCATATGTATAAAAACGGAAAGGCGTTGCACTGGCTTGAAGAATTAAAGAAAAATGATTCACCTGTTTGCCGGATTCTTAACCCGCAGCAGGCCGGCCAGGGCCTTTGCAGCGAATATAAATACCGCGGGATAATCTGCCGCTTGTTTGGCTACTCTTCCCGCAAAAACAAATACGGGAAAGCAGAATTGCTAACCTGTGAGATTATCAAAAATCAGGAAAGCTATCCGGCTGCCGCACGTACTGTTGAATCAGGTTCCGGAAAGGTTCCCGTGATGCATGATTACTATCTGCAGCTTTATGCCATTGATATGGACCTTGCCAGGAATTTTTACCCGGTAAACAAGGCGCTGAAAATGGCCCTTGAAACTGTATTGCATTACTATGCTTACCGGAACGAAGCCTGAAGCGCGGTGATTAGTTTCTGAACCAGTATTTTTGTTGAAGGAATAAAAGGCTTGGAAGTAAAACTGCCTGCTTCCGAGAGGCTGAATTCAGACGGACTGAGCCAGAGAACTGCCACGATAACAGCAGCCACAATAATGCCCAGGGCAATGGAGATTTCCTTATAGCTAATCCTGCGGGTCATAGCCGATAACTTGCCAATTTAGGTGCCAATCTTACTTTTTGTCATTTTTTAACCCTTTTTGGGTGCTCTAAACTCACCGGATGTACGATTGCGAACAGTAGATACCAACTTTCTGAACACATTACCGTTTAACCTGCCGGAGGTTACAGGTGCTTTCCGAATACAATTTATGCCAGCAGACTGAACCAACCGGATTCTGTTAAATTTGTTGCCGGGATAGCTTAGGAATTACATCATGCGAACAATACTGATCACAGGGTTAATCATTACGATGGGATTATCCACGTCTTTCAGGCCGGTCCAGACCAGCCCGGTTAAATGGCTTACCTTTGAAGAGGCCGTTGAACGGTCAAAAACGGAAAAAAGGAAGATCTTTATTGATGTGTACACCGATTGGTGCGGCTGGTGTAAAGTAATGGATAAGAATACCTTCAGTGATCCGAAAATTGCCGAAATCCTTAATACCAGATTTTACCCAGTAAAATTCGATGCAGAGCAGCGCGAAGATGTTGTGTTTCAGGGCACCACATTTAAGTTTATCCCTTACGGAAACAAAGGTACTCACCAGTTGGCGGCCGCTTTACTGAATAACCAACTCAGCTATCCTACGGTAGTCTTCCTGGATGAAGAATTCCGGATGATACAGCCGCTGGCAGGCTACCATGATCCAAAACAATTCCACCCGATTATCCAATACATCGGTGAGGAGCACTACAAACGTGTAAAATGGGAAGAGTGGCAGGCTAAATACCAGTCGCCTTACAATTGAACCGGGCTTATTCCGGTTTTTCTTCTTTTTTCGAAGTGCGTAAAAAATCAACGTAGCCGAGTGCGGCTGCAAAGCCAATGATAACGGCAACAATCAGGATGAATAAATCAGCTCCGGAACCTACATAATGATTAAACATAGCCTGTGCGGTTTAGTGGTTCAAAGGTATAGTTTTTTAGTTCTTTTTCAACCGGTTTCTCAAATTCCCAATTCGTCTTTGTTCTTCCGAAGGATGTCAATAATAAAGGCGATGTGCTCGGGCAAATCCACCCCCAGCAGCTCGGCTCCTTTATACACCTCATCGCGCTCAACCTTGGCGGCAAAGCTCTTGTCTTTTAACTTTTTAATAACCGATTTTGGCTCAAGGCTGGTTACCCCGTCAGGCCGTACCTGGCAACAGGCAATAATAAACCCGGTAAGTTCATCGCAGGCCAGTAATGCCTTGTCCAACATATTGGTATACGGTACGTTCCACTTGGTGTAATGTGCCGATATGGCATGTGCAATTTTGGTTTCGTTCAGTTTTCTTAGTCGTTCAACAATTACAGCCGGATGTTTTTCTGGGTAGGCTTCGTAATCGGCATCGTGCAGTAAGCCGGCAACGGCCCATTCCTCCTTATCTTCGCCAAATTTTTCGGCATAGGCCTCCATTACCAGTTCAAGGCTGCGCATGTGGCGGAGCAAACTGGGGTTGGTAGTTAATTCGTTCAGGATTGCGCGGGCTTCGCTGCGGGTCATGGTTTAAGAAATTCCCTGCGCCTGTTCATGAAATAAAAATTAACTGCGGCAATAATCACCAGCAAACCCAGAATAGCTAATACAATGAATAACCGGCTGTTGCGCAATTGAAGGGCATTTATTTCAGATTGTTTCCGCAGCATTTCAAATTCCTTTTCTTTTTCATTCAGTTCGAGCGCGATTTCCATCTGGGCTATGGAGCGGCTGCTCTCCTCACCGTAAATTTTTTCGCGGGCTGAATCATACTTCAGCAGCGTTTCATACGCCTCCCTGAGTTTACCCATCCGGTAATAGTTAATGGAATTATTTTTCAGAATGTCGGGGATGCCGGTATACGCCCGAAGTTCTTTTGCCAGCTTCTCGGCCTGGCTTAAATATTCCTGCGCGGGTTTCGGCTGGCCGGCTTTGGTATAGGCAATACCGATGTTGGTAATGGTATTTAACATGCCCAGCAAATTGTTGTTCTCTTTCTCAATTTCCAGGGCTCGCTGGTAGTGCTCAATGGCGCGTTGATAATTGCCTTGCCTGAAATACACATTGCCTATATTGTTAACCGGGTCGGCAAAAGGCTTTCCCATTTTCTGACTCAGTTGATAGGCCTCTGAAAAATACCGCA
Organism: Cytophagales bacterium; assembly: GCA_020063545.1. Classification (GTDB taxonomy): domain Bacteria; phylum Bacteroidota; class Bacteroidia; order Cytophagales; family Cyclobacteriaceae; genus UBA2336. The sequence continues at coordinate 1,864 of JAGUUF010000188.1, read as the reverse complement.
TGGCTTTTTCATACAACTGCAGGTCGCTGTTCAGGTTGCCCAGGTTGTTCATTGAGCCGATAATTTTGGGCTGGTCGCCCAGTTGTAAAAACAAGTTGTGCGATTCTTCCAGGAACTTCATTGCCTGGCCGTAATCCTTTTTCATCGAGTAAATGGTGGCAATGTTGTTTTTGGTGGTGGCGATTCCTTCTTTGTTATCAAGTTGTTCGTAAATCTTCAGCGATGTGATGTAATACTGCAGGGCCTTGTCGAGTGCACCCTGATTGCGGTACGCCACGCCCAGGTTATTATAGGCTGCTGCTTGGCCGCGTTTATCATTAATTTCACTGGCCAGGCTTAAGGCTTCGCGGGTAAAACCAATGGCCTTAACCGGGTTGGTTTGAATGTTGGCCCTGAATAGTTCATTCAGCGTTTTAACCTTTCGCTCGTTTGTAGCGGTATCCAATACAGCCATCAGGCTGTCAACCGGTTGACTCTTAACTTGCTGCAGTGAAACCAGAAAAAAAAGGAAAACCCCAATGCGATTCATAGAGTGCTTTTTTATACGGCTAAAGTTAACTCAAAAAGCGGTATTCTCCGCTTGCGTAATTTTTGATTAACTTTTCACACCGAGGAGTCAAATTTCAAAAAATCTCATCAATGAAAAAGTCAATTCCGCTATGTATGGGGATAATGTTAGCCTTTGGTGTTTACGCGCAGGGTACACCGGAAGATGATGTAAGGGCCGTAATCACAAGGCTTTTCAAAGGAATGCAACTGGGCGACAGCGCCATGGTGCGGTCAACCTTTTCGGGAGATGTTCAGTTTGTAACAATTGCCTCTAATAAGGACGGGCTGTCTTCCCGACATACTGAAAAAAACGCTGTACCCTTTTTGAAAGCCGTGGGCACCCCGCATGCCGAGGCCTGGAATGAGGAAATCTGGAACCTGAACGTTAATATTGATGGCAGCCTTGCCCAGGCCTGGTGCGACTATGCCTTTTATGTCGACAGAAAATTCAGCCACTGCGGGGTAGATGCATTTTTATTACACAAGGAAAAGGAAGGGTGGAAAATTTTTCACCTTGCCGATACCCGCAGGCCGGCACCCTGTTTAATTCCTAAAGAAATTGAAGCACGTTACAAATAATCGGAAGCCTATGATCAGAATTTTTGTGTTATGGCTTTTACTTGTTCCGGTATGGGCAGTATGCCAGGAGTTGCCAACTACGTTTATACTGCTGCGGCATGCAGAAAAGGACATGAAGCAAAGTACCAACGACCCCGACCTGTCGGAAGCCGGTAAAAAGCGTGCAGAGCGATTGGCATCCATGCTCGATAAAACCAATGTTACCGCTGTTTACAGTTCGGATTATAAACGTACCCGGCAAACCGTTCAGCCCCTGGCGCAACGCAAGGGCCTTGTGGTGCAAACCTATATACCCAGCAAAGAAGACGATATCGACAGGATGCTCGCAACTAATACAGGCGGTACGGTTGTGGTGGCTGGGCACTCCAACACCATACCGCAATTTGTTAATTACCTCCTTGGCGAGCCGAAGTATCATACGTTCGAAGATGGCGAGTATGGCAACCTGCTTATTGTTTCGGTTATCCGAAAGGGAGAAGGGGTAAAAGTAGTGTGGGTTACAACAGATTAATTTCAGATGATGGAATACAGGCGATTGGGTAAATCGGGTTTACCGGTAAGTGTACTTTCATTGGGCTCATGGCTCACGTTCGGAAAGCAGATCGACAATTCTACTGCCGATGAACTGATGACGCTCGCCTATGACGAAGGCATTAATTTTTTTGATAATGCCGAAATCTATGCCCGCGGCCGGTCTGAAACGGTAATGGGCGAAATTCTGAAACGCAAAGGCTGG
>JAGUUF010000348.1 GCA_020063545.1 Cytophagales bacterium | reverse complement strand
TTTAAGATATCAGGTGGCCCGGAATGTGCTCGGGCCTTTGCGCGTTGGGCAACAGTCCGGTTGAGCCGCAGCAGCGCCAGCGTTAAAGTGCGCATTGGCTATAACGTTTGAGTTTATGCAGTGTGGGGAATAGGAGGGCTTAAAAATGTAGCGCAGCGAAATGTTAAGCCCGACCTGCTCCGAACTGTCCAACGTTACTGAACGAAATTAAGAAATTACTCTTAATAGCTACACCAAACCCCCACATTGCATAAACTTTTTGTTAGCGGCTGGGCTGTTAGTCCGAAACTTAATGGCAACAACTCTTGTCCTCTTGCATCGGTGGGCACTTCACTGTCCCGTAGCTGCAATAAACACAACAGTCCCCGTGTTGAGGTTTTATTACAGTTTTGCAATTCTCACACTCATAGAAATATTGGCAGGCGTCCGTTGGCATCTCTTCCTCTTTCTTGTGTCCGCAGTTTGGACATGTAATGACTGATTTTGTTATGACTTCCATTATTTTGCTTGTTTATCTGTTACCGTGTAACCTGTCGAGTTGATTGCGGTTTCAATTTGTGAAATTGTCGTCTTTGAGTTGTCGAATTGAACGATGGCATTTCCGTTCTCATATGATGCTTCTGACTTTAGAATTCCAGTCAGTTTATTTACTTCGTGATTCACGTGTTCCGCGCAACTCGTGCATGTCATTCCTTTAATTTTGAACTCAACTGTTTCAAAGTTCGATTTTTGAACAACAACAATTTGCTTGTCCGACTTGGGATAAAAAATATGAGCATAATTGGGAAATGTAAGCATCACTGCTGCAAAGACTGTCACCAGTCCGAGAAATGATTTTGATTGAATAAACTTTGGTTTCTCGTCAGTCTCACATTCACAGTCCACCTGTTTTTTAGGTTTTAATTTTTGATACCAGGCAAAGCCCAATACCAAAACAGTAAGTCCAATGAAATATGGTCTGAATGGCTCAATCCATGAAAAGGTTGAAGCAATTCCACTTGTCCCGGCAATGAGTGCGAGAACGGGAGTAATGCAACACAATGACGCTGAAATAGCTGTCAAAATGCCAACGGTCACTACTTTGTTGTCGGATTTCATACAGTTTCTAAAATTGTTTTTTCGTCTAATATTTTAAAGAATGGCTTAAAGAATTTTTCATACGGCTTTGTCAACGAATAGAAAATCGTTTGTGCCTCTCGGTCGGTCTGGATGATTTTTCTGTCTTTTAGTTTTCTCAGGTGTTGTGAAACAGAAGAAATTGTCATGCCTAGAATGTCACTGATGTCGCAAACACAAAGTCGTCTTTCCTCATATAGTAGATATAGAATTTTGAGTCGAACGTTATTGCCTGCCAATTCAAGTCCGCTGGATAAATTGTCAAACGTGTCGTTAAGCTCCAAAACGCGGTCTTTACACCTGTTTATTTGTTTAATGTCCGCCTGAAGTCGAATGCAAGAGTTGTTGTCCATGTGGCAAAACTAATCAAATTGTTTATTTAAGCAAATACTTAAATACGGCCACAAAAATTAACCGACAAGTTTCTCGGTCGGTCGTTATTTCTTGGTCTGAATCTTTTTTAACAGCCTTGCCGCTAACGACCTGTGCTTTTGCCGTAGCGGGGGTCGGAGCAAAAGCCAAATGACCGAAGGGAATGGCTTTTGCGACCTGCCACGTACTCGTCACCGTGGGTAGGCTAAGTTAAGAAACGTAAAACAATTTACAACGCCCCCACCCCGCTATGGTCAAAAGCATTTTGTTGGCGCCATGTGGCCTGTCCCGCTCTATCCAGCGGAACGCGCCTTCTACGTTTCTTATCCTCTTAAACTTTCTCTTGTCAAGTGGATGCGGAGCGAACAACGAGTTTATTCCATGCGGAGTGATAAACTGTCCCCGAAGCGATGTTGCATTTTTTCAATCTCTCAAATTCTGTATTCCTGTCAACCGAAATGCCCATGCGTGTACCCGTCACCCAATAAGGCCATTGGCGCCAACGTTTTGTGTTTATGACGGCTGCGGTTTTCGAAGCCGTCTTTGTCCACCGTGGGTGGACGAAGTTAATAAAACAAAACTACATTTTAGAGTGTCCCCCGCAGCTGGCATAAACACGGTGTTGTGTGCTGTTATGCCTTACTCAAATATATCTTTTTTGTCAATTCCAATAGTCGTAGCGTCTCAATAAACTCACCTTTAAATCTTTTGTCATATGGATTTATTGAATCAAAATGCCAACAGTCAAATATTGATGGAAATTTCTTTGTAAGGAATGAATAGTCAGTAATTATGTTTGTCATGAAGTTGCTGTTATTGAGAGCAACGCTTAATAGTAAATACGCTTTAACTAAGTCAGGGTAACTGTCGCACCATTTCATGTCGGAGAGAAAATGTTGATGGGCATTCTCGGCAAGTGAGAATTCCTCGTTCCATAGGTATACTGAGGCTACTATATGATAGCCTGACTTTCTTTTATTCTCATTTTGGTCTTGAAGTAATAGTTTTTCACCAAGTTGGGCTAACGAAAATGCTTTTTGTTTTTTCTCATTTTGTCCTTGTTGTAGATACAAATAAGCCAGTTTTAAAAAGCTTTGCTCATTACCTGCAAGTAAGCCCTTGACAAATGAACGCTCTGCTTCATTAGGGTTTTTATTATTTGTAAATTCAATGTTACCAATGAAATCGTGCAAAGAAGAAGGTACTTCAATCCCTTTACTGTCTGCTGTAGTTAATGCCCTTTTAAAGTAAGCGTATGCCTTGTTCGGCATTTGTAAATAGATATAGTATGTCGCACCTACTAAAAAGTCAGCGAGAAACTCCTTACCTTCAAATGGTCTTAATATGTCAAAAAGTTTTTGGTGGTCTTTTCCGAAAAATTTAAAAGCTTCCTGAACATTTTCATTTATAGAGTTTTCGATGAGTTCAAGTGGCATTGAATATTCCTGGTCTTTGAAGTTAAAGTCCTCTTTAACCTTATCTTCACCCTTTGGAAATGAATAGAGCTTGTCAAAGTCTATTTCGCAGTTTAATTTTGCTTTATACTCTTTTTCAATTGCTAAGGATTGAAATTCAACTACTCTACAATAGGTTACTAAAAATTCGGAGTATCGTAGGATAGCTCTTCTCCAATCTGTGCTTGTATCAGTCGGCTTATTTCCCGTTTTAAGTAGTTGAATATAATTTTGAGTTGTTAAGCTTTTTAATTTTGTTGAAATCCAGTCAATGGTCATGGAATACCCACTATTAGTCGATTTTACTTCATAGAAGATTTTTCCACTTTTACACGTGTAATTCATAATGCCCAAAGTGGCGTGTAAAAAGCTAAAGAGGTTATCTCTGTGTTCTTCTTTTGGAGACAATGCGGTTAAAACAGTTCCATTGTTTATGTCCCCGTAAACTTTATAATTAAAGTCTCTATACGTAAATGAGCCCATTAGTCAATACTATTCTTTTCTAAAAACTTTAATATTTCTGCCAGTCCTTCATTTTCAAATCCTTCTTTTACTCGGATGAAGTAGGTCTTTGGGAGATGCTTTTTGATAATTTTTTCTCTTTGCAAATCTTCTTCAGTCCTAAATTTATGGGCTTGCTCATCAAATTCAACAATCAGATTCTCGTTGATGAACCAAAAGTCTGGACGGTATTTTAATTGCCAGCTAATATTCTCATCATGAATAAAGCGACCTTTAAGACCCACACCCTCCAGCATCCTGAGAAATTTAATTTCTGGGCGGCTTTCATCCAAAATCTCCTTGAGGGATATCTTTCTTTTAATGTGGTCTATTCTGCTCCATAATGTTTTGTCCTTTTCCCAATTCTCGAAAGCAATGGTTATTTCTTTGTGAATCCATATCTTTTCACTCATCCATTGCATTTGCTGTCGTACAAATTCCTTGTCAAATAAATAAAGTCTTTTTTTGACTATTAGTTCTGACCTAATTCCCTCTGAGACTTGAAATTCAAAAAGAAAGTTTTTCCCATTCTTTGATTTAATCCATCGATTAATCGGACTGCCTCGGTCGTAAGCTTTAAATTGTCTTAGAGTTTCAAAGTCCTCACCAGTACCTTCATCAAAAAGTTGTCTTACAATTTTTGCAGTCCTTAGATTAATCACTCTGTCCCAATACCCATCCTCAATTTTTATTCTGGGTATAAATAATAGAAAGTCAGGCAGGTCGTTTACTTTCGCTAATTCAAATAATTTGTCACGTATTGGTTCAACAGCTTCAACAAACTCCAATTCGTAATATTTTACATTGCTGTCATTGAAAAGGATGTATTCATTAGGGTTCTCTGTAATATGAGAAACCATCCCTTGATAATAGGGGGCTAGCCTTCTCGCATATTCTTGTCCACTGTATTGTCGGGCTAAGAATAATTCTTCTTTTAAAAAATGTTGGTATGCGTTAATGTATTTTTCTGGAATCATTCTCTCAGTTGTCACTCAATTTGTCGGGGCATAATAGCACACAACGTTTGTGTTTGCGATGTTGCCGGAATAGGAACGCTAAAAAATGAAGCGTAGCGGAATGTTTAGCGCGACCTTCTCCGTCCTTGTCCCGCGACACCGAACGTTGTTGGTTAAAATTACTAAAAATTTACACGTCACCCGGCAATAGCGCAAACACGGTGTTACCGCACGTGCTTCTGTCCCGCTCTTTATTTGAAGTTCATTTGTCAAAACTCTTTGTCGTAAACATTACCCGTGCGGTGGGGCAACTGAGGGAACTTTATCGATTTACAACTATTGCCCTGCTCCAAATTTACGTGCGCTGGCGGCAGCACTCTTGCCTTAGCCCTGCCTGCGGCAGGCAGGTTTGGATGAGTGATGGCTTGTGCGGCTAAGGCATGTGTGCTGCTGCGCTGGCTCACACTATCGGTGAGGATAAAATTTCAATGAACAACTGTCTTGGATTTGTCGGGTGGATTTTTCTTAATACTGTACTCAAAACCAAATCGTGTATTCAGTCTGTCGTTGTATGGACTTTTATATTTTGGGTCAAAGATGTTGTAAAGAACCAGCACTGTTCCATTTAAATTTTTAGTTATTCGATACACTTTTTTCATACCAGTCATTGTGCTCCAAACCCACTCCCGTTGTCCGATTTCAGGGTCTGTCCGGTTGTATGAAACAAAACTGTTCATAGCCTCTATTTCAATTTGGGCAATCAATCCTTTTCCAAGTCTGTAATTTCCAAATACTCTTGGTCCGTAAATGGCTGCTTTATGGTTCCAATAGGTATTCGCTTTGTCACGTGCCAGTCGTTGGTTCCAGCCAAGCCCTGTTGTAATCCTGCCAGTCACCCTGCAGCCAGCGTAACTGTAAATGTCGAGTAGGTAATTGTTATAAAATTGATACTGAAACGAAACACCCGGCACTAACCGTTCAATAAATGGTTTGTCTTTCATTGCATTTGGAGCATTTTTGGGAAGGTCTTTGAGGCTTTGCGCACTGGCGTATTTCTGTTTGTACTTCGAAATCTGGCTCATAGCTTCATGTAACTGTTCTTCTCTACTGGCAAAATGATTGATCGCCTGGTCTTTTATTTTTTCCTTAATTGACTCCGGATCATTAAACTGCAATTCAGCTACTGGATTATCAAGTCCTTTAAATTTTTCAATTTCCTTAACTTCATCTATTGCGTTTATTGCCTGTTCAATGGCCTGATCAGGATTTGATTTTAGTTGACTCAGCACTGCTGTCTGCTCCTTGATTCCGGTAATGTCGGATTGAATTCCACTAAGTCCATCAACAGAGCCAAAAGGAAGGTCTGTGTTTATTTTTGAAAGGTCCGGTGATAATTCTAACCCTGAAAAATCATTGACTGAAACGGAGGGAATTTCAGGTAAATCGAAATCACGGATGCTTAACTTTTGAGTTGCTGGTAGAGTCATTTCAGGCAGATTTCCTTTCATTCCTAACGAATCAAGTCTGCCGATGACTTTCTGTTTCCATGAATAAATTCGCTGTGCAGTTTTTGACTGCAACTCCTTTTGTTGGTTACTAACCTCGTCAAGCATGTTTTGTTTTTTATCAGCAAGGCTATCAAGCTTACGTTCGTAGTGCATAGTTGTAAGTTGCAGAAAAGCCATGCTATCGAGTTTCTTTTTTATATGAAGAGAATCTGTGCTAATCTTACCATGAATCCCGGCTCTCATACTGTCGGCCCAGGCTTGAATGAAAAGTGAATCTGTACCAATTTGATAAGATATCATTTTGTTTAATGAATCAAGAGGCGATAAGTTAGTTGAATCTATTTGCTGGGAAAAACCAACCCTCAAGCAACTGAATAAACTTATTACCAGTAATTGGACATGAATTTTAAGGTTAATTTCCCTTTTTTTCATATATGAGTTCACTATCAAGCAAGCCTAAGGTTTCAAATTTCACTTCAAATTCTGTAAAATAACATTACTCGTTTCCAATATTTTCAATATATGCATTGATTTCATTGTGAAGTAACTTTACATCAACATAATACTTCTCTAAGAAATAGTAATAGTAAAGATCGGATGCTGCTCCTCCACCTGTGGCAATCCCATATACCACTCTATAGATAGCAGCATTTGTTTCAATTAATTCTTTATAGGTCTTCTTACAATTCGAAATGTTTCTCAGGTAATAATTGTAATCATCTATACTTATGGTATAAAAGCTATCCTCCACTATTGTGAGTTTTTTAATATCCATAAGAATCATGTCATATAAACTATCAATACGACTTTCAACAGTTGCAATAGCAGTTGAAACATCACCAATGCTGTCATTATAAACCAAAATATTATCCAAAGACTTAAAGGGCGATTGACGAATGCTATCTTTAAGGTTGTTCTGAATAGTATCTCGATTGCTATCAAATGTACAAGTAACCCAAATAGCTAATCCAAAAATTAGAATGAAGCCATTCATGAATCTATTTTGAACTATTATATTCATAATTAAAAAAATTTAGTTCAGTATGGCTTAATTATTATTGGTGGCCACAAAAATTGTTGACGGCCAAAGTAGAAGCCGCCTTCGAACAGTAGGGCTTCTGCAATTCTTCTTGGCACGTTCCCTGAATCGTTTCTGTTCCATGTTTCTATGGCCTCAAAAATTTGAGAACTACTTCTTCTTTCTGCAATCATATCAAGGACTTTTCCTGAACCACGAGGAGTTCCATTAAATGCTAAACTAAATAATGCATCAAATTGATGTTGGGAAAGTTGGCCTTGTAATGAACGATTTTTTATCTGCCTATTCAGAACCTTTTCAAGCTCAACTTTATTTTTATTGAATAAGGCTTGAGCTTCTTCTATTGTTATGCCGTTTACAAATGGCTTTTCCCTCTTATCCTTTCCATTAATTGGCCCTTTATGAATTAGATAGCCCCACCCAATAGTTGCATTGCCATTTTTTTTCCTGTCGTTATACATTTTTAGGTGAGGCTTTCCATTAGTTTCCTCCCACCTCTTAACAAATGATTCGCCCTCTGCACTTAATGTGTAGGAGTTGGAAACTTGCTCCCGCCAGGAGATCCAAGTATTCATATATCTCTCGCCTGCTGCAAAAGCTTCTGCTTGCGTTGAGAAGAACGATGCATGTCCACCGCTCCAGTTTCCACCATTAGGGCTATTTAGTGCAGCATTTAAGAATGAGCCTAGAGGCATCGCAAAACTGAGCCCCACAAAGGTGCTGGCCTGCCACCCACCAGAACCGGTAATGCCCTGGCCCGCCCCACTGAACATCCAATCCAGCCCTGGCCCGGCATAGCGCGCTACCGGTGCCTTCCAACCAATAAGACGCTGGTAAATAACATCATCCTGCAGCCAGCCATAGCCCGGGTTATACATCCAACTGGTAAAGGATTCAAAAATCGGTTCGGCATTTTCATAATAGCCTGAGGGATCAGCCCCGTTGGGGTCAGTAAAGCTCACCGGGTCGTTAAAGCTGTAGTTGTACGGGGTAAGGCTTGCGTACTTGGCGGCCATGGGGTCAACGCCATTCATTCTGCCCAGCACAGGGTCGTAGTTGCGGTAATCTAAATCATAAAGATTACTTGTGGCATTAAACTCCGTTCCGCCATTGGCTAAGAAATTATTTCCAGTGGCGCCATCGCGTGTCCAACTGTTGGCCGTTTGCATACCGAAGGGGTAGTACTCGTTGTATTGTAGGTTGTTTTTAGTGTGCAATATTTTAAAATCATCGAAATACACCCAGTTGTTGCTTTCGTTCTCGTAGCTTAAATATACAATGAACTCGGCTTATCTTGTTCCTAAGATGTTTCCCACGTAAATAGATCCCCAAAACAAGTATGAAGATGTTATTGCAAAAAATAGAAATGTTATCAGTTTCGAAATCAACGGACTTTTAAAAAACAATGGCTTTTCATTAACAATCTCTTTAGCTTTTCCTGTCCTATGTAAAGTAAGATATAAGACACCTATCAGCATCAAATTGATGGCTAACATTTCATAGTGCCCTAAAGTCAGATTAAATAAATTGGCCAATACAACCTCAATTATTGCAATGATCAACAAAGATAGCGAGAAAGCCAAAACAAGGGTTGCAAGCATATGTGGTTCATTGTCTTTTAATATCTTCTTATAGAATAAATAGTAATGATAGTACAGTACTTTTATCATGGTCTGTAATTTTTAAAAAAGTAAATCCATAACTCTTCATTGCTTCTGGAAGGGGGTCCTACTTTGCTCTCCCAATAGTCATAGAAAAGGTTAAATTTCATTTCTTGATACCATTCAGTTTTGGTAATTCCTCTGCCAATTTCCCAACCTGCTCCCCATGCAGCACCATAAATTCCGCCAATGGTAGTAAATAGATTAGAGGCTTGCTCAATATACATTTGTTTATCGCTTATTTCTCCGGCTTTATTTTGCTGCCTGATATCATAAGCACTCAAAATACCTAACCCATATCCGCCAATTTTAAATCCTGTTGAGACTTTCTTCCCAAATTTTAACTTGCCACCCGTAGAACCATTTCCACCCCAAGTTTGCTGATATATCTTAAAATTTTTACCCATCCATGTCCCAGCTTTCTCGCTATAATATAATTCACCAGCAACTGCTGTTACAGTTCCAACTGCTGTTTCGACAACTCCTGATTTTGCAATCCCATGCTTGCAGTTAGGTTCATTACACGTTGTCAATGAATTAGGGTCTATGCTAAAATACTTTTGTAGTTCTAGCTGTTCACGGTATTTTGTTTCCGACCATAATTGCGTTGCCCTTCCTGTTACGGGATTCACATGCCAAATGCCATTGTCTTTACTGGTTAGGGCATCAGTAATCCCATTGATTATATGGCTAATTTGAATACGTGCATTCACCCAGTCATTAAAGCTGAATCCAAACGTACTGGCCTGCCAGCTGCCCGAACCCGCAGGCCCCGTGCCCGCCTTGCCAAACATCCAGTCCAGCCCCGGCCCGGCATAGCGTGCTACCGGTGCGCTCCAGCCAATAAGGCGTTGGTAAATCACATCATCCTGCCACCAGCCATAGCCTGGGTTATACATCCACATGGTGTACGGCTCAAAAATCGGTTCAGCACCTTCATAGTATCCATAGGGGTCGGCTCCGCTTGGGTCATTAAAAGTAACCGGGTCATTAAAAGCAAAGTTGTAGGGTGTTATGCTCGCGTACTTTGTGGCCATCGGGTCTACGCCATTCATTCTTCCAAGAACCGGATCGTACTGGCGGTATTCTAAATCATAAAGATTTGACGTAGCATTCAGTTCTGTGCCACCATTGGCTAAAAACTGGTTTCCAGTTGTGTTTTCACGCGTCCAGGAATTCGCAGTTGTTAAACCAAAGGGGTAATACTCATTATACTGAACAATATTTGTTTTGGTGTGCGTCACGTTAAAGTCATCAAAGTAAACCCAGTTGTTGCTTTCGTTCTCGTAGCTTAAATAGACAAACATGAAGCCTGCTTCTTTTATGGCAATGGGGTCAAAACTTATTTTGGCTTTGTTCCAGTTGCTGGCGGTGGTAACGGGTCGCCAGCCCATGTCGAGTACGTTATACTGCTGATCAAACAAAATGTAATTTAAATAAGCCGCAGGAACATTATCGCCCTGGTTGCCGGCCAGACCAAAGGCGCCAAAGGCATTATCAACCCCGTTAAAGATCGCACCACTTTCGCCCGTGCCGCCACTTACCCCGCCAAACGCGGAAGCCACTGCATTCATTATTACTGTCAATGCCGGGCTGGTGGTTCCAAACCCGCTGCTGCTTTCATAATACGCCCACACTTCGGTGTTCACCACATCGCCCGGGTATACCCGCAAACTTTTGCCGGGACCTACTTTATAATTCTGGTTTAAACGGGCAACGCCAATTCCGCCAGGTGTATGATTGGCAGCCGTTGAGGGCACAATGCAGTTCACATCCGGCACAATGAACTCATCTACATCATCGTTGGCATCGCCTTCAAAGGTGGCCGTTTTGCTTACGGGTGCCGGTGTTACCGAACTAAATACTACCCGTGTATTTCCCTGGTGATCGCTGATCGCATACTCATATTCAAAAGCATTGCCCTTCTTAACTATCCTTCCTTCCGGTGAGCTCAAGAAAGTTAATGCCGGTGTTGAGCCTTCATACACAAAACTTCCGGAATAGTTGGTACAGGTTAGTAATGTTGTACCCTGGTATGTTCTCATGGTTAGTTTAGCACCGCTTGCATCATACACGTACTCAATTCTGCGGCCATCGG
>JAGUUF010000240.1 GCA_020063545.1 Cytophagales bacterium | reverse complement strand
GTGGTGGGCTACGGCCTCGACTATGACGGCCTCGGCCGAAACCTGCCGGATATTTATAAGGCCATTTCCAACCAGCCGTGAAGTTGGTCGTTGCTCAATGGTGTTGACTTTATCGAATTAATAATTCCATCCTTATCTTGCAGGCCTACTAACCCGTTACCCATGATCAACCTTGTAATTTTCGGCCCCCCGGGCGCTGGCAAAGGAACACAAAGCGAAAAACTTATCAGCAAATACGGCTTCGTTCACATTTCCACGGGCGACTTGTTCCGCTGGCACACTAAAAACGATACACCGCTCGGAAAACGAGTTAAAGAAATCATGAACAGTGGTGCGCTGGTGCCGGACGAGATAACCATCGCCATGTTGAAGGAGGAACTGGACAAAAATCCGCAGGCGAAAGGTTTTCTGTTCGATGGGTTTCCGCGCACCGTTGCACAGGCCGAAGCCCTGGATAAATTTATGCACGACAACGGCAGCGCCATCCACTTTGTTGTTGCTCTCGATGTTAACGAACAGGAACTGCGCGAACGCATCGCCAAACGCAAAGCCATCGAAAACCGGGCCGATGACGAAGAAGAAAAACTAAACAAACGCATCACCGAATATTTCGGTAAAACCATTCATGTACTGCCCTACTACGAAAAACAGGGAAGGCTCGCCCGCGTGAATGGCGTTGGAAAAATTGACGACATTTTTACCAGCATCTGTGCCGTACTTGACAAAGGAAGATGATACCCGTTTTTCCCGACCCCGGTAAGCCCATCCCGCCTGGTGTTCAGCGCAAAGCAACCCGGGTTGTGGCCGGCATGCTTGTTTCAGTTCTCATCCTGTTTCTCTTCTTCTACTGGCTTGCATCCTGATTCATGGCTTCGCCCAATTTTATTGACCATGTAAAATTCTGCTCGCGCTCCGGTGCGGGCGGTGCAGGCTTTTTGCATTTTCACCGCGAGAAGTTTGTGCCAAAAGGCGGACCCGATGGCGGTGATGGCGGCCGCGGTGGCCATGTCATCCTCAGGGGTAATTCGCAATTGTGGACACTGCTCCATTTAAAATACCGCAAACATATAATTGCTGAAAATGGTAAACCCGGTGAAGCCCAAAACTGCACGGGCGCTGAAGGAAAAGATGAAATTGTGGAAGTGCCATTGGGCACGGTAGCCAAACATGCCGAAACAGGCGAAACCATAGTTGAAATTACCGAACACGGGCAGGAGTTTATTCTTACGCCCGGAGGCCGGGGCGGTAAAGGCAATGCATTCTTTGCAACTTCCACCCGGCAGGCCCCGAACTTTGCGCAGCCCGGTGAACCCGGTAAAGAAGAGTGGATAGTTCTTGAACTGAAATTGCTTGCCGATGTAGGCCTGGTGGGCTTCCCCAATGCCGGCAAGTCTACCCTGCTCTCGGTGGTATCGGCAGCCAAACCAAAAATTGCCGACTACCCCTTCACCACGTTAACTCCAAATCTGGGCGTTGTTTCCTATCGCGATAACCAATCGTTTGTGATGGCCGACATCCCCGGAATTATTGAAGGCGCAGCAGAGGGAAAAGGACTGGGCATCCGCTTCCTGCGGCACATCGAACGCAACTCCATGCTCCTGTTTATGGTGCCGGCCGATTCGAAGGATATTGCAAAGGAATACGAAATCCTGTTAGGTGAACTGCGCAAGTACAACCCCGAGTTGCTCGACAAAAAGCGCCTGCTGGCAATCTCAAAATCCGATCTGTTGGACGAGGAGTTGCGCCTGGCAATCGAACGTGAACTGCCTGCAGGCATACCGTTTGTTTTCATTTCGGCCGTTACCGGAAAAGGCATTACCGAACTGAAAGACCTCATCTGGAAAAACCTGCATGCCTGACGCAGCCCGTCAAACTGGCACACCGTGGGCGATTGGCAGAATTATTGACATTTTTGCGCCACAATCAGTGACGTTAACCGAATATGGACAAAAATCAGGCACCCGATAATGCTTTAGACAGCCAGGTAGCTCAAAATCAGGCCGATGAAACCGTAAACCAGGAAAGCCCCGAAACCTTTGAAACCCTTACGGGAGCCGACAATGCTGATCTGGTGAAGGAATTAAGCAAAACAAAAGACGAATTGGCAGAGGCAAAAGACAAGTATATACGGCTTTACTCGGAGTTTGAAAACTTCCGCAGGAGAACAGCCAGGGAAAAACTGGAGTTGATCCAATCGGCCAACGAAGCCACCATCAAATCGTTTTTGCCGGTACTGGATGATTTTGAGCGGGCCGAAAAATCCTTTCAGGGAAGCAATGCAAAAGATTTGGAAGGACTTCAGCTCATCAGCAATAAATTCAGAAAACTGCTTGAACAATCCGGTGTAAAAGCGATGGACCTGCCGGCAGGCTCGGAGTTCAATGCTGATTTGCACGATGCCATAACCCAGGTTCCGGTTAATGATGAGAACCTGAAAGGCCGCATTGTCGAAGTGGTTGAAAAAGGTTACCTGTTAAACGATAAAGTAATCCGCCACGCCAAAGTGGTGGTTGGCCAATAATTTTTCAATTCATGGCAAAGCGCGATTATTACGAAATACTGGGTGTAAACAAAGGCGCCACCGCGGAAGAAATAAAAAAAGCCTACCGCAAGGTGGCCATTCAATATCACCCCGATAAAAACCCGGGCAATAAAGAAGCGGAGGAAAAATTCAAGGAAGCCGCAGAGGCCTATGAAGTGCTGAGCGATGAAAACAAACGCGCGCAGTACGATCGCTTTGGCCATTCACGGGGTAATGGCGGCTTTGGCGGCCACCACATGGATATGGAAGATATCTTCAGCCAGTTTGGCGATATCTTCGGGGGTCACAGCCCATTCGATTCTTTTTTTGGCGGAAGCGGCACCCGCAGGAGGCAGCGCAAGGGTTCAAACCTGCGCATTAAACTCAAACTTACCCTTGATGAAATTGCCAACGGTGTTGAAAAGAAAATCAAGGTTAACCGCCTTGTTCGTGCCGATGGCGTAACGTATAAAACCTGCGCCACCTGCCAGGGTAACGGCCAGGTGCGCAAGGTGGTTAACACCATGCTGGGCCAGATGGTATCCACCACAACCTGCCCGCACTGCGATGGTAACGGCCAGGTAATTGATAAGCGGCCTCCCGGTGTTGACAGTTCAGGGCTTGTTCATAAAGAAGAAATTATCTCCATCAAAATCCCGGCTGGTGTAAGCGAAGGCATGCAGCTTTCCATGGCCGGTAAAGGCAATGAAGCACCGGGCGGTGGCGTTGCCGGAGACCTGCTCATCTTAATTGAAGAGCAGGAAGATTCAAAACTCAAGCGCGATGGCAACAACATCATCTACGATTTGCACATCAGTTTTGTAGATGCCGCCCTGGGCACTACCGTTGAGGTACCCACCATCTCCGGTAAAGTGAAAATCAGGATTGAGCCGGGTACCCAAAGCGGCAAAATCCTGCGCCTGCGGGGCAAGGGCTTGCGCGATGTAAACGGCTACGATACCGGTGACCAGCTTATTTATGTGAACGTATGGACACCCCGTAAACTAACCCCGGAAGAGCGCGCCAAGCTTGAAAGCCTGCGAAATTCGCCAAATTTTGAGCCCAAGCCCGATGCCGGGGATAAGACATTTTTTGAGCGGATGAAGGAATTTTTCCAGTAATTCCCTAACCCTGAGGGCCTTAAACCCGTTTACACCTTCACTTGGGGTTATTTTTAAACATTTTCAGCAATAATCTTACACGTTGCAACCCTGCGGGGCCAAACGCGTAATTAGTTGTCATGCAGCGAGTTTTAGGGCTTACCATTGGAGGAGTGTTGCTGGCCGGGCTTTCACTGGGCCAGATTAAGAAACAGTTTACCGTTGAGGATAACGCTGCATGCGAAACCATTCGCCTTAAACTGAAAGCCAACAGCGGCAACTGCTTTATTAAACCCAGCGAAGGTTCTGACATCCTGAACATGTTTAGTAATCAGGAACCGGAATCGTACAGCCACCAGTTCATCAAAGAAGTTAAAGGTAAAACCTGTAACGTATTTGTAGCCGTTGAAGAAAGTTCATCAACCGGCTTTAGCCAAACCATTTCGTCAAAAGTTTTTGGTTCTGAAAAAACCACCAGCGATAAGTTCTGGAAAATTTACCTCACTGACGATAAGCCCTATTCACTTGAACTGAATTACGGCCTTGGCAACTCCAACATTGACCTTTCGGGTATGGCCATAAAAAACCTGCGTATTACTTCGGCCAGTGCCAACGTTAACATAGGATATCCCACCGGGTTGGAAAATAAAGTGGCCATGGATACCTTTTATATAAAAGTGGATTTGGGCACCGTAAACGTGCGCGACCTTAACCTGGCCAAAACAAGCCATGTGGTGGCTGATGTCGGCTTCGGCAATGTAATGCTCGACCTGAGTGCAAAACCTTCTACCACCAATACCATTCGCGGAAGCGTGGCTGCCGGAAACCTGACCATTTTACTGCCTGATGACGAAACCCCGGTGTTTGTAAAGATTAAAGACTCGTGGTTGTGCAGTGTGCGCATGGTACGCGGCCTGAAAAAGATTGGCGAAGGCACGTTTGCCAACGACTCCTATTCCAAAAATGCCCCGAATGCACTGTTGTTCGACCTGGATGTTTCCATGGGCAACATCATCTTCAAGGAAAAGAAAAACTGATACCCCGCTTCCGTATTCCGTAATTCACCGTTACTTTTTGATACTAATCCGTCAAAAAATAACCCGTGGAAGCCCTCATCGCAAAAAACGTTACCAAGCGTTATGCAAACCACCTTGCCCTCGACCAGGTTTCGCTGACCATACCCGAAAAAAGCATCTACGGCCTGCTGGGGCCTAATGGTGCCGGCAAAACAACCTTTATCCGCATCATTAACCAGATCATCAATTCAGATGGCGGTGAAATTCATGTTTTCGGAGAGCCGTTGGCCGAAAAACACGTTGGCATTATCGGCTACCTGCCCGAAGAACGAGGGTTGTACAAAAAACTTAAGGTGGGCGAACAGTTACTTTACCTTGCTCAACTGAAAGGACTGAGCCGCAAAGATGCCCTGGAAAAAATAAAATTCTGGTTCGAAAAATTTGAAATCAAAGACTGGTGGAATAAAAAAGTAGAGGATCTTTCCAAAGGCATGGCGCAAAAGGTACAGTTTATTTCAACCGTTTTGCATGAACCCCGACTGATTATCCTGGATGAACCATTTTCAGGATTTGACCCCGTAAACGCACAACTGATAACCGAGAACATCCTGGAGCTTCGCGAAAAAGGAAGCACCATTATTTTCTCCACCCACCGGATGGAAACCGTGGAGTCGCTTTGTGACCAGATTGCATTGATTAACAAATCAAAAAAAATATTAGAGGGTTCCAAGAAGGAAGTGAAGGAGCAGTTCCGTTCCAACACGTTTGTTGTGGAACACAACAATAATTTTTTTCAGCTCGATACCGGCCGGTATGAAATTGTCGGGCAAAAACCAATCAGCGACAGCCACCTGGAAACCACCATCCGTGCGGCCAATGGCATTAAGGGCAACCAACTCATCCGTGAACTGGTAGACGTTACAGAAGTGCACCGGTTTGAAGAAAAACTGCCCACCATGGCCGATATCTTCATAAGTCTTGTTAAGGGCGAGGGCGATGAGGCCCTTAAAAAACACCTGCAGGAAGTTTAACCCTACCATGCCATGAAAAAAGTACTGCTCATTATCCAGCGTGAATTTCTGAACCGGGTTCAGAAAAAGTCTTTCCTGCTTACCACCATCCTGGTGCCCCTAATCTTTCCGGCCATTATTGCTTTGCTGGTTGTACTCATGATCCGGGAGGCGGAGTCGGCCAAGCCCGACACGGTGCAGGTAGTGGATGAAAGCGGCAAATGCACGTTTGAAAATACCAGGCGGTTTACGTTTGTGCCCCTTAACATGCCGTTGGACCAGGCCAAAACCGTTTTTCAGCAATCGGAAAACTTTGGCTTGCTGTACATACCCGACTTCAGCCTGGAAAAGCCTGAAGGATTTATCCTGTACACCAAAGAAAACCCCAGTATTGAAAAAACAGAACAACTGGAGGGGATGGTTGAAGACCGCCTGCACGACCTGAAACTGGAGTCGTATAACATCAGCAAAGAAGTACTCAAAAATCTCAAATCAAACATCACGCTCAACCAATTCAGAATTTCCGAGTCGGGAGAAGAAAAATCCAGCAACTCAGGTATTCTTTACGGTGCGGGATTTTTGCTGGGCATCCTCATTTACATATTTGTTCTGGTGTACGGCATCCAGATTATGCAGGGAGTTATTGATGAAAAAACTTCGAAGATTGTGGAAGTGATCGTTTCATCCG
>JAGUUF010000327.1 GCA_020063545.1 Cytophagales bacterium | reverse complement strand
GGTGGAACCGCCACAATACCCGCTAAAACGTCCTTACGTAAGATGAAAAATGCCGGTCACCCGGCATTCTGTCAGCTTCCTTTTACCACCATCATGCTTTGCTGCCTGCGGTAAACCCAGGGCGGGGTAGGATCATTCTGTTCCCACAACCCGATATTCCGTGTACGTGCCCTGTTTTCAATATCCTTCAGGGCGGCTATGGCCCCTTTTTCTACCGTCCAGGCCAGCCCGCGGGTAAGTAAATCAACCCGCAGGTCAACATCGTTAACAAAAACAATGGCCACGTAATTGCCCCAACGGTCTTTGCCCATCATCTCCACCATGATTTCTTTTGACAGGATCATTTTTTCCAAATGCAGTTTTGCCGCTTCACCGTACTCCTGGCCCAGTTCAGGGCAGTCAATGCCGTGTAAAACAATGCGGTAAGTTTCCGCATCAGCGGTAACAACCTCAAGGGTATTCCCGTCAATAACCGTGGTTACTTTGCCGTTCAGGATGTCATTGGCAAACAATAAACTGCTACACACCGAAAAGACAATGATGATGAGCTTTTTCATAATGACCGAGTTTAAAAAGTTTAGTCAAAAGTAGTACAGCGCGGGGATGGGGGCTGTGGGATGTTGCGTGGCAACTATCGCACGTAAGTTTTTAACCGAAATAGGTAGGTCAAAAGGCAGGCCTGAAATAAAAAATCAGGAATAGCGCTGATTTGCAGGCACACGGAAAATTATATTCCCAAACGGGGAGCAATTTTTCCGGTATTACTTCTTACAGTATTGATCAATCTGGTAGCGGGCTTTTGCATCGCCCAACTCAACAGCTTTGCGCCAGTCGAAGCAGGCTTTGGTTTTATCCTGCAACTGGTAGTAAAAATTACCCCGTAGCTTATAGTATGAGGCATTTTTGGGCTCCACCCGTATGGCATCGTCCAGGTCGGAAATGCCTGCACCGATATCACCCAGTTCGGCTTTGCAGTTAGCCCGGTTATAATAGGCCAGCCCGTCATCCGGATTTAAAGCGATAACGTGGTTGTAATCAACCACCGCACCCTCAAAATCCTGAATACTTTCCCTGATCATGCCCCGGTTAAAATATGCATTCGTGTTATTCTTATCCAGCCCGATGGCCGTAGTCAAATCGGCTATGGCCGATTTGTTGTCGTCAAGGCTAAGGTGGGCGTGGGCTTTATCGAGGTAAAGCTGAACGGAATTTTCGCCAGCTTTCTGAGCGGCTTCGAAATCTTTAATCGCTCCCTGAAAATCTTCTGTTTCCAGCAGCACCCTCCCGCGTTTGTAAAGCGCAACCTTGTCGTTGCTGTTTGCCGCGATAATTTTATTGAAGTATTCGAGCGCCACCACATAATTTTTCATGTTGTAGTAACTGTCGGCCAGCATCTGGTACAATGCCGGTTCGGGCTTTTCGGTCATCTTTTCAGCCGAACGAAAATCTTTAGCCGCCTGGTCATACCGGGCACTGCCAAACCACGCCATGCCCCGGTTCTCATAAGCCCTCGCAAATTGCGGGTTAAGGGTAATGGCATACGAAAAATCGGTGATGGCATCTTTGTAATTTTCCTGTATCAGGTACGCTTTACCCCGGTTGTTGTAGAGTACCGGGTCTTTCAAACCAAGGGTAACAGCCTGCGAATAACTCTGGATGGCATCGGGCAACAGGCGCAGCTGAAACTGGGCCTCGCCCTTGTGAAAAAAGGCCGCAGCCAGCTTCGGATCGGTTTCAACCGCGAGGGTAAAATTTTTCAGTGCCTCCTCATACCGCTGGGCTTCGTAGTAACAAACGCCCAGCATATCAAGCAACAGCGCATTTGTTGATCCCATCGAAACAGCCCGTTCCAAATCAGGCAGGGCACTTTTGTAATCCTTAAGATTAAAGTATGAGGCACCCCGAACATGATAGATTTCCGCAGTCCGGGTTCCTGATTCAATCGCCCGGGTAAGATCGGGAATGGCCTTTTCAAATTCCTTGAGTTCATAAAAACATATTCCGCGGGAAGCGGAAAACCGGGCATCGGTACTTCCTCCGTCAATTGCTTTTGAAAGATCGGATGCAGCCGCCTTGTAGTCTTTCACCTGGACGCGGGATAACCCCAACAGGCCAAACTCTTCGGGACCGGCCTCTCCTTTTGCGGTTACAATAGCGAGGTCGGCAATAGCTCCCTGATAATCCTGTAACTGAAACCTGGCCATCCCCCTGTTTTTCAACGCAGTGGTATAGTCCTTCCGAAGAGTAAGCGCACGGTTAAAGTCCTCAACGGACTCTTTTGCAAGGCCGAGTGATAACTTTGCTTTTCCGCGATTGTTGAAAATCACTTCGTCATTGGCGCCAAGCGCAACGGCTTTGTCATACGCATCAACGGCTCCCTGGAAATTGTTTTGCCTGTACCGCATATTGCCCAACTGGTAACGTACGTCTTTACCTGAACTGCCCAGCGCCACAGCTTTTTCCAAAACAGGCAGCGCCTCTTTTTCCTGCTGCAGGGCTGCATAGGCCAGGCCGAGTGCCTCAAATACCTCGCGGTCATCCGTACCTTTTTGCACAAGTTTTTGCAAGTCGGTTGTTGCTTGCGGGTACTCTTTTAGTTGGGCCAGCGATTTTCCCCTGCGTGCATACAGCCCGTCTTCTTTTTCACCAGCCACCTCGGCTTGCGTAAGGGCCTCGGCACATCCTTTAAAATCTTTTGCATCAAAGCGAAGGTAGCCGGCATAGAGCAACACCTTACTGTCTTTAACACCGGTTTTAATTGCCGCTTCCAGTTTTGCTTTTGCCTGTTCAGTTTGTTTTGTCTGGTAGTACGCGATTGCCGTCATCCGGAGGATGTCCGGTGTTTCGCCTTCGGTGCGTTTGGCCTGTTCAAGGTCTTCAATACAGCCTGCATAATCACCTGTTGAAAACCGTACCGTTCCCCGGTTCAGCCGCGCTTTCGAAAAGTCGGGGTTAATTTGTAATGCCTTGGTAAAGTCGGCAGCTGCCCCTTGTAAATCGCTGGTGCTGAGCTTTGCTTTTCCGCGGTTATTATAGGTTGCCGCATCCTTGTCGGAAAGCGCCAGGGCGTTGTCGTACTGTTTAATGGCCCCGGTAAAATCGTTTTTCATCAGGCAGATGTCGCCCAGGTTTCGAAAAGCTTCTGCCTCTTTTACACCGCCCGCCACTGCTTTTTCGAGATCTTTCTTGGCATTATCAAAGTCCTTTTGAATGAACAGGGCGTTGCCTTTCATCAGAAAAACTTCCGGATTATTTTCACCCAGGTTTATTGCCCGGCTGAACGATTCAACAGCTCCCGGGTATTCTTTATTCTGGTACTGGCATCTTCCTAAAACACTAAATACTTCCTTATCGGCTGCACCCATGCTTACGGCTGCCGTTAAGGCGCGGATAGCGTTGGGACAATCGTTTTGCTTTGCCAGGCTAATGCCCAGCATACTGAAAACTTCTTTATCTTTTATACCTTTTGTTACTACTTTATTCAGGAATTCAGCAGCACCGGGAAAATCATTGAGGTTATATTTTGCGATGCCGGCTTTCTGAAAAAATTCTGTGTCGCTGCGGCCTGAGGCAATCAGTTTTTCAAAATCATTCACACACCCTTTCCAGTCTTTTAACAAAAAGCGGGTGTCGCCCCGGTTTTCCAGGGCCTTATCATAATTCGGGTTAAGGTCAAGCGCTTTGTCAAAATCAGCAGCGGCACCTTTGTAATCCTGCAGGTTACTTTTTGCTTTACCACGGTTGTTATATACAACTGCATCAATAACTCCTTTTGCTACCGCTTTGTCGTAATTGGCTATGGCATCCCGGTAGTTTTCCATTCTGAATTTTATGTTGCCGAGGTTAACAAAAGTTTCTTCCCGGCCTGCGCCCATGCTAATGGCCCGCTCCAAATCGGTTAATGCTCCCTGGTAATCGCCCAGGTATGCTTTTGTATTGCCGCGGTACTCAAAAAGTTCAGGTGTGCTTACCCTGCTTTTGGCAGCTTCATCAAAATCAGCTTTTGCTTTTTCGTATTCCCTCTGAACGAAATAGGTAATTCCCCGTTTTACGTAAATCTCCTTTTCGGGAAATCCGGAGTTGATGAGTTGCGTGAACTGGCTGGAGGCCGCACTGTAATCCCTGGCCGAAAATTTTTGAAGCGCCAGGGTGTACTGTGCCTGCTG
>JAGUUF010000340.1 GCA_020063545.1 Cytophagales bacterium | reverse complement strand
GTTAAACTGGTCCCGTTGCTTTTCAGTTAAAGAAGGAAAATACCGGAATATGATGCCCGCGTTGTGCAATCGGTTTTCAGCGTTTATCAGATATGGTCGCGTTTGTTCTTAACCATTTCGTACATCAGTTCCCGTGCGCGGTGCAGTTGCGCTTTAACCGTTCCGAGCGGTGCTTCCAGTTCCTGGGCTATTTCCTCGTACGACAACTCGTGAAAATAGCGCAGCCTGACAAGCTTCTGATACTTGGGCGGAAGTTTATCCACAAATACCTGCATCAGCTCTTCCTTCTGGGCTTTAATGGTTACTTCCTGCGGATTAAGGTTTTCATCTTCCACATCAATAGAAACCGAATCGCCATCGCTGTCGGTAAACGAATTGTCGATGCTTAACGTATTCAGTCTTTTTTTGCGGATGTAATCAATGGTATTGTTGGTGGCTATCCGGAACAACCAGGTAGAAAAGCTAAAGTCCTTTTTAAATTTATGCAAACTTCGAAAGGCTTTCGCAAATGATTCGATGGTCAGATCTTCGGCATCGTCAACGTTGCGCACCATCTTTAAAATCATGTGGTAAACCGGGCGCTTATAGCGCTGCATGAGTTTGGCAAAGGCCTGCTCATCATTATTGTTCACTGCCTCGTCAATCAAACGGAAGTCTTCCAGTGCTTTCGAGGAGAACCGCCCTTCGTCTAACTCGTCCATTTTACACGTTTTGCAATCAGTGCCACCGGTGCCGTTGAAAGATAGTAAAAGACGAAAAGAATATCTAAAAGCGGTACTGCATAGCCTCGAAAGGAGTGCCCAAAACGCTGGGCAGCCCGATGCGTCAATACAGCCAATCCGCTAACCCGGGTAACCAGCAGGGCAGACACGGTAACTAATTGAAAACCTGTAAGCAGCAATGCCACCCCGGTTAACCAGCACAGCAGGTGCGAGCCGGTAAACAACGCGAGTATGGCCTTATGGCCAAGGCGGTATTTCTTGCCGGCAAACAGGTGGCGCTTTTTCTGGGCAAAATAACTTTTAACCGATTGTTTGGGGGTTGACCAAACCAGTGCATCGCGGCCCGTGCAAACGCGGGTTGTTTCGGCAGTTGCATGCCGGTTTACATACAAGTCATCATCGCCACCGGTAACGTTCATCAGCGAATTAAAACCTTTATTGGCCATGAAATACGATTTACGATAGGCAAGGTTGCGGCCAACGCCCATGTACGGCATACCCAGCCTGGCAAAGCCAAAATACTGCATGGCCGTTAACAGGGTTTCGAAACGGATGAAAAGGTTAAGCAGGCCTGGCTGCTTTTCATACGGTGAATATCCCAGCACAAACTGCGCATTGGCATCCATGTACCGGCTCATGGCAGCAATCCACTGCGGGGAACCGGGCAAACAATCGGCATCCGTCAGCAAAATCCAGTCGTGCGTTGCTGCCTTAACGCCCAGGGTAATGCCATACTTTTTAGCATTGACATGTGCAGGAAGGTGATCAACCTTAACCACCCGAACGCGATTGTCGGCAGTCGAAAGTTCGCGCAGGTAATCGTAGGAGCCGTCATTCGAACGATCATCCACAACGATTATTTCAAACCCGGCATAATCCTGTTCCTGCAATTTGGGCAGCAGCTTCCGCAGGTTTGCTTCTTCATCGTGGGCACATACCAGCACCGTAACCGGTGGCGAAGCGGGCTGGGTTGGCGGGTTCTTCTTTGCCAGGCCGATGAACAAAAGCAGGAAGCAACTAACCTGGATAATCAGTGAAGCGATGAATACGGAGAATAGCAGCGACAAGCCTTTGCGATTATGCGTGCAAAGATAAGCGGGCTTTTTGTTCGTAAAAGATTTTTGACTGCACACGGACGGATTTCACGGTGAGCGGAATTGCGGTATTTTTGCACGGCACAACCCGCGCTGCCATACCTGATGCAATTTACCATTACCGCTACTGACCCGCATTCTTCCGCACGAGCCGGCATCATTAAAACCTCTCATGGCGAAATCCATACACCCATCTTTATGCCGGTAGGAACGGCAGGTTCGGTTAAAGCCGTGCACCAACGTGAGCTTGAACACGACATTGGTGCAGAGATCATGCTGGGCAATACCTACCACCTGTACCTGCGGCCGGGTATTGGTTTGCTACAAAAGGCAGGCGGCCTCCACGCCTTTACGGGATGGAACCGGCCCCTGCTTACTGACAGTGGTGGCTACCAGGTTTATTCCCTTAGCGACAACCGGAAAATCCACGAGGAAGGAGTAACGTTCAAATCGCATATTGACGGCTCCAAACACTTTTTCTCACCCGAAAACGTAATGGACATCCAGCGAGCCATCGGTGCCGATATTGTGATGGCATTTGACGAATGTACACCCTACCCCTGCGAATTCCGTTATGCCAAAAAATCCATGGCGTTAACCCATGCGTGGCTTACGCGATGCATAAAACGAATGAACGAAACCGAAGCAATGTATGGTTACGAGCAGTTTCTGTTTCCGATTGTGCAGGGGAGCACGTACCCGGAGTTACGGAAGGAATCTGCTTCATTCATTGCTGAACAACACCAGCCCGGGAACGCCATTGGCGGCTTGTCGGTTGGCGAACCGCATGAAGAAATGTATGCCATGACCGACCTGGTGTGCAGCATTTTACCGAAAGACAAGCCCCGCTACCTGATGGGTGTTGGCACCCCGGAAAATATTCTCGAGTGCATTTCGCTGGGTATCGATATGTTCGATTGTGTGATGCCCACACGCAACGCGCGCAACGGCATGCTGTTCACCACCCAGGGCATCATCAACATCCGGAACGAAAAATGGAAAGACGACCTCTCGCCTCTTGATACCGGCCTGGAAGGATATACCAGCCGGTTTTATTCAAAAGCTTATTTGCGCCACCTTATCATTAATAAAGAAATATTGGGCTCGCAAATTGCTTCCATTCACAACCTTACCTTCTACCTTTGGCTGGTAAAAGAAGCCCGCAGGCAAATAGAAGCAGGAACATTTGTTAGCTGGAAAAACAATATGGTAAAAACCGTTTCAACACGGCTGTAACAACCCGGAACACCGATAAATGAAACTACTTGACCGGTATATTCTCAAACAGTTCTTAAGCACCTTCATTTTTGTTGTGCTGATTTTGCTGGCCGTTATCACCGTAATTGACTTTACCGAAAAAACCGATAAATATTCCAAAGCAAATTTAACCTTGTTGCAGATTGCCGATTACTATGGCGATTTTCTGCCCTGGATTGCCGGCCTGGTTACCCCCATTACGGTGTTTATTGCCACCGTTTATGTTACCGCGCGGCTTGCGGGGCGCACCGAAATAATCGCCACCCTCAGCAGCGGGGTAAGTTTCAGAAGGTTACTCCTGCCTTACCTGGTCGGAGCAACTTTAATTGCGGCTGTAAGTTTTTATTTGAACGGATGGGTAATACCCAATTCAAATAAAACACGCCTGGCATTCGAAATGCAGTACCTCAAGAAAAATGTCGGGGGCAGCCAGCGAAACATCCACCTGCAGGTTTCGGAAAATGTGTTTCTCTACATCCAGAATTACAATAACCTGAGCGACCGCGGGTACCATTTTACCATGGAGCGGTTTGAAAACATGAAACTGGTAGAAAAACTGTATGCCAACCGCATTGAGTGGGATACTGCCAAACACCTGTGGACGTTGCGCGACTGGAGCATCAAACGGGTCGATACCATTTTTCAAACCGTGGGCATGCCTGCAAAAGAACAACTGATTACTTCAGGCATGAGCTTGGACACCGCCCTGGTAATACACCCGAAGGAATTCGAGAACGATTACCGGAAATTTGACGGCCTCACCATCAATGAACTGAAAGACTATATTCAAACCCTGCGCGCGCGCAGCATTGCGGGCATTGAAGTGTATGAGGTGGAACTCTATACCCGGTTTGCCTCACCATTTTCAATTTTCATCCTCACCTTTATGGGCGTAATCGTATCATCCAGGAAAAGCCGTGGCGGCACCGGTTTCCAAATTGCCATCGGGTTTGCGTTATCCTTCATTTTTATTCTCTTCTTTATGATGTTCCGCACCTTTGCCGAAGCCGGCTCCCTGCCCCCTGCCATATCGGTTTGGATTCCTACTACCATTTTCGGGATAATTTCCGCATTCATGTATAAATACGTACCCCGGTAATGGCTACGCTAACCGATTACCTGAAACTGCACTTCATTGTTTTTCTTTGGGGATTTACGGCCATCCTTGGATTGCTTATATCCATACCCGCGGTAGAGATGGTTTTTTACCGCACCTTACTGGCTGCCATTGGAATGGGCGCGGTTATTTTTGTTCTAAAGGACTCTTTCCGCGTTACCCTTGCTGATTTCAACAAACTTATTCTCATTGGCTTTATTGTATGCATTCACTGGTTAAGTTTTTTTTCTTCAGCAAGGGTTTCAAACGCTTCGGTAAGCCTGGTGGGCTTTGCCACCAATTCGCTGTGGGCCGCTTTGCTTGAGCCCTGGCTGAACGGACGACAGGTAAAAAAATTTGAACTGCTGCTCGGCTTGCTCGTGCTAACCGGGCTTTATATTATATTTTCGTTCAATTTTACTTACCACCTGGGCCTGTTCCTGGGCATTGTTTCGGGTTTTACGGCTGCGCTGTTCTCCGTGTTAAATGCAAAACTGGTAAAACGCATTGCACCCAACACCATTACCTTTTACGAAATGATTG
>JAGUUF010000162.1 GCA_020063545.1 Cytophagales bacterium | reverse complement strand
AACCTGGTTTACAGCATGCATGGGCAGCAAATTAATCTTTTCCCATGGCATTCAGAACCGTACCTGTACCTGCGCCCGTATATCGGTGCGTGTATTTCCGGTAATGGCATCGGGCCCGCTGCCGATAACGTCCCGGTCGGTGTAGGTGGTTTGTGCCCACCGCAGCCAGAGACTGAAGGTTCGCGAAAGCATATACTCAATCATCACGTAACTACGGATACCTACCCCGCTATATGCCGGCAGGCTGTAGGCCAGCCACACATCGCGTTCGTAAACATATTGCCGGTTGTCGTAATCATCCGTATCAAACAATGCGTAGCGCGCAGTTACCGAAAGTTTACCCAACTCTACGCTGGCATCCTGTATCAACGCCATGCCGTACGTCTTTACCCCTGCAAGCTGGTACGAGCTGAACTGCGCCCGCGTTTTTAACCGCAGCTTTCCGCCCAGGCCGTAATCGCAGTTTAGCCACAGGTTTCGCTTAATGCCTTCACCGGTAAGGTACAGGTTGCTTTCGTTTGCTGAAAGGTTCAGCACTTTTGATTCTTCGCGCAGTTGTGCAAACAGCAATACACTTCGCGAAGGTTGATAATTGAACCGGAGCAACCATTCATGCCCATCGGATGGCGCATAGCTTCGGTACCGGAGCCACGGAAACCGGAACAGATCGGCATAGCCTGCAAACGTGTATTTCCTGTTCCAGCGGTATTTCCATCCCCAATACATGCCACTTTCGTTGATGGGCAGCGAACCTTCGGCAAAGGCGTTGGAGTACAAACTGTAAAAATTGCGCTGGTAATTCCGGTAGTGAATTACCAAATCAAGCTGCGGGGTTACGCTGCCTAAAATTCCTGCCACCATTCCGTAACCATGCTTAATGGTTTTTGCGGCCTCACTGAAAAACGTAAAGTTTTTAACGGTGCTATTCAGAAACACGCCCAGGTTATCCAGGCCGTTGCCCGAAAAAGCAAACTGGTTGTATGCGCGAGGTGTACGGTTAACAAGGATATCGTACCCAATATGGTTAAAGATGATACCGGCATCCGTTTGTTGCGAACGATAGTTCAGCACCAGGCCGTATTGTTCTTCGCGTATGCGCTTGCGCGATTGCAACTCGGCCGGGTTGCGGTGAAGGCCGGTGGTTTGAAATGACGTGGCGAAGGATTGTTCGGTGGAGTCTGATGTAATCCCGGCATCGCGGAAGGTGTTGGAATAAAAAGTTGAAACAAGAATGTTTCCGGCTGCTTCAACCGTAATTGCTGCCCCGCGCAGGTAGCCCAGTTCGTTTACCGAGGTGTAAGGCAAAAAGCCAAGGTTGCTTCTGCGTACGGTGGTTACCGTTTCTCCTCCTTTGCCGAAACCGAAATTGCCGCCTAGCAAAAGGCCTTGCGCAAACTGCGATTGGTAGTCGCCAACAATGGCATTCCTTATTTTACCTTTATTCAATACCTGCGCATGAAATGAATTGTAGTCGAAGCCGTATTGCTTTCGCGAAGGATTCCACACGATTTGTTCACCGGCATCTTTTTCCATGGTAAACCCATAACTGTAATCGCCCGGCCGGGCTGAACGGAACCGTAGATAAAGTTTGTCTTCATTGCCTGTAAACTGCTGCGATTCACTCACGGCATTGGTAAAACCGGCTTTTGTCTGGAGGGTGCGATCGTAACGTGCAATAAAATAGCTGTTTCCTTTTTCGGTTAGCCGCTTTAAAAATTCACGTCCAAAACCGGTGGCTGGGTCGTTAACGGTAAAGAATGGAGCTATCCGCTGGATGTCGGGCAAATCAAAACCGGGTACGGCCTGTAACTCGTAAATGCTAAGTAAGAAGCCGTTTTCGGTTCGGTAAGCAAGCAGGTTTTGCAACTGGGCCTCGGATAGTAAGTTCAGAAACCGCAGTTGTTCGGCATTGGCAGTGTTTAGGTTTACCGGACTGCTTAACAGCAAGGCAAGGTTTTCGTATAGCTCTTCGTAGTTCAGGTCAAGATCCTGGAAGCCGAACAGTTCATCGGCAAGGCGCTCCAGGTCAACCTCCTTCCGTGGATACTCCTGTGCTGAGGCTATGAAGCCGGTAAGCATGAGTATAACCGTAAGCCACTTCATGGATTGCCAAATGTGTATGCTGCCGATGCCTGGTGGCTGAACTGAAACAGGCTGCTGTATTGAACGGCATAATCCAGGTTAAGCCGGCTGGTTTTAAAACCGAGGCCGAAAAACGAAGTATTGGGTTTTACATTGAAGCCCGTGCGGGCAAAAAATTTCGGATGAAACGTGTACTCTATTCCTGCCTTCCAGGTTGTTTCATAATCAAGGTCTTTCAGGATTTCGGCTGCAACCAAAACCTTTTCAGAAGGGGTAAAGGCAAGGCACGCACTCAGCAGGGCTGGCACCCTGTTGCCATCTTCAGAGATTAACGGACGATTGATGTTGGTGATGTATGCCCCTACGGTAACCTGCCGGGTAAGTTCGGCAATACCGCCCATGCCAATGGTTAATACACCTTTGGTGCCGAAACCTTCGGCCTGGTACTGAATGTAATTTACTTTAACCCCGAGTGCAGCCAGGCCAAATTTATTACTGAACCCCGCAGAAACCACGCTTTCGTTATACACGGCATCGCCAAAGCGGAACATACTGAAACCCAACGCCCCGGGCTTAACCGGTGTGCCTACGGCAAAAGCCATGCGGTTGGCGCCCGGAAGCGCTGCAGCAAGCTGGTAGGCTGCAATGGCTGCGGGTTGGGTAAGGGTTGCCATGCCGGCAACGTTGTTCAGCATGGCATAACCGTCAGACAAAGCACCGGATGCATACCCCATGCCGTTAGCACGCGCACCCATTACTGTGCTTACGCTTTGTGCCTGAAGGGTGAAGGCAAATAAAACAATAGCCAGCCTGAAGAGTACCATGTGGATTTGGTGTTTTAATTTAGCACGAGCATCGCAAAATGAAAACAATCATTCTTATGTTTCTCAGTGTCATTCCCGTAATTGTGCGGGCACAGGATACCGTGGTGGTGCGCTATGCCAACAACATGATTAAAGCAAAAGGCGTTGTGGTTGATGGTTTAAAACAAGGTGAATGGAAATACTTTTATCCATCCGGGCAACTGAATGCAATACATCGGGTTAACAACGGAATGCTTCACGGCACAATTGTTTATTACTACACGGATGGCACAACCGAAGCTGTAGAAAACTGGCGCAACGGTGTGCTGCACGATTCGGCCTGGTACTATTATGAAAGCGGCAGGCTTTACCGCAAGGGCAGGTTTAACGGCAGTATGTACGAAGGCACATGGAGTTATTATCACCCCAACGGTAAACTCCATCGTACCCTTGAATATGTAAGCGGAATGCCACACGGGCGGGTAATGGTTTTCAATGAACAGGGAGTGCTAACCCAGGATGGCCGCTATGCTAATGGAAAGCAAACCGGTGAATGGAAGTTTTATGATGAGCAGGGGAGGCTAACCTATTCAGGCTATTATACCGATGGCCAGCGCACCGGCACCTGGTATCAGTACGGCCGGAATGGTAAGCCGAAAGTGTGGAAGCCCCGGGATTAAAATTCTTTCTTGATGTGAAAGAAAAATCCCCGGTCGCCCTCGGCATTAAACGAGTATTCAAACCGCAGCACCACATCATACGAACTCACCAGGTCAACACCGAAGCCGGTACCGAAAATCAGTTTATCCGAAAGCATTCGGTTAAGGTTGTTGCTGATGTAGTACGGGTAATTTTTAACATACCCGAAGTCGGCATAGGCTTTCAGGTAAATGGCAAACGGAATGTATTGAAACTGCCTGAAGGGCATATCGGCCCAATTCCAAATGCGTTTGAAGATGCGCTTTTT
>JAGUUF010000191.1 GCA_020063545.1 Cytophagales bacterium | reverse complement strand
TTGAAGACGATCCCGCTTATACTAAGTTTCTAAAGTATGTGCTCGGGTTAAACCCGGATTATGAAGTAGAGTATTTTACCACCGGCAAAGATTGCCTTAATAACCTGCATAAAAAGCCGGAGGTAATAACGCTCGACTACTCCCTGCCCGACCAGCCTGGTGAAAAAGTTTTGGAGCAGATCAGGAACTACGATCCAAACATCAACGTCATCATCGTTTCGGCCCAGGAGAAAATCGGCACTGCGGTAGAATTGCTGAAAGCTGGCGCATACGATTACATTACCAAAGATCAGGATACAAAAGAGCGCCTGTTCAGTTCCATCAACAACGCACGCAACAAAGCTTCCCTTATCCGGGAAATTAACCACCTGAAGAAAGAGATTTCAGAAAAATATGAATTTGGCAAGAGCATCATCGGGTCGAGTAGTTCGATTAAAAAGGTTTTTGAACTGCTCGAAAAAGCAGTTAAGTCAAATATTTCAGTTTCAATAACAGGTGAGACAGGTACAGGTAAGGAGCTGGTTGCCAAGGCAATACATTATAATTCCAAACGAAAGGATAAACCTTTTGTGGCTGTTAATATCACGGCAATCCCGGCAACCCTGATTGAAAGTGAGCTGTTTGGGCATGAGAAAGGAGCATTTACAGGAGCCACCGGCAGGCGGATTGGCAAATTTGAAGAGGCCGAAGGCGGAACGATTTTCCTTGATGAAATCGGTGAAATGGACAGCAACCTGCAGGCTAAGCTTTTACGCGTGTTGCAGGAGCGCGAAATTAATCGTGTTGGCGGAAACCAGACTATTAAACTCGATGTCAGGCTGATTACCGCTACCCACAAGGATCTTGCTGAAGAGGTGAAGGCAGGGCGCTTTCGCGAAGACCTCTACTACCGCCTGCTCGGATTACCCATTCACCTTCCCCCTTTGCGGGAACGGGGCAATGACATTTTGCTTATCGCCAGGCATTTTCTTGATCAATTCTCAAAAGAAAACCAGCTTCCCCGGTTTACCATTGCGCCTGAGGCACAGGAAAAACTTCTTGCCTATTCTTTCCCGGGCAACATCCGCGAGCTTAAGTCATTGATTGAGTTGGCGGCAGTAATGGCTGAAGACCAGACCATTAAGCCAGGAAACATCACTTTTACCAACACTACGCGTCCTGAGTCTTTCTTCTTAAAAGAAATGACTATGCAGGAGTACATGTACCGGATTATCCGGCATTTCCTGAATAAGCACGACAATAACGTACTGGAAGTTGCCAGACGACTGGATATTGGTAAATCATCGCTTTACCGGTACCTGAAGGAAATGGAAGCAGCGGGTATCTGACGTGAAAAAGTTGCTTACATATGTACGCAAGGGTAGTTTCTATGAGGCGGTAGTAGAGGATGGTTCCGACCTGATATTCATTGTTGATTTCCAGGGGCAAATACTTTACCACAACAATTCGGTGCGTGAAACGCTGGGGTATGGTGCCAGAAAACTGGTGGGTAAAAATTTTTTCGATTTTATACTTCCCGAAACACGGGAAGCTTTTCAGTCGGAGTTCAGAAAAAGCACCCGGAAAACGTACAACGAAAAAGTGGAGTTCCAGTTTTTATGTAAAGATCGTTCCTACCGGTTTCTTGAATTCAATTCCATCAACCTCAAAATGAAGGGAGGGCCCCCGGGGCTTATCCTCGATTGCCGCGATATCACCCAGCGAAAGAAGGATGCCGAGGAGCTTGTTCGACTGCAAAAAGCCAAGGAACAGTTTCTTGCCAACATCAGCCATGAAATACGCACCCCCATTAACGGTATTGCAGGCATGGCCGGCTTGCTAAGCAACAATCCCAGCGCTGAAGAACGCGAAACGTACCTGAACGCCATCCGGCATTCGGCCGAAAACCTGAAAGTAATTATCAATGATTTACTCGATCTTGCCGCAATTGAATCGGGTAAACTTAAATTTGAGCGGATACCTTTTAATGTTAACGACCTGGTTAACTCATTGGTCAGTACGTTTACCTACCAGGCAAAGGAAAAAAAACTAGAACTGAACTGCCTGGTTGCTGAAAACGCCAACCGTATTCTTTTGGGCGACCCGGTTCGGCTCAATCAAATTCTCATTAACCTGATTAGTAATGCAATTAAATTTACCCATGCCGGATCTATAACTGTTGAGTGCTCGGTTGTACGGGAACACAAAAAAAAATGCTGGCTGCAGGTATCCGTACGGGATACCGGGGTTGGCATCCCGAAGGACAAGCTTCAAACTATTTTTGAAAGTTTCAGCCAGGCCGATGAAACGGTTACACGAAGGTACGGTGGCACCGGGCTTGGCCTGGCCATTGCCCGCCAGTTGGTTGAACAGCAAAAGGGCACTATCCGTGTTGAAAGTGCCGAACACGCAGGCTCTGAATTTACCATCGTTATTCCCTACCCCATTGTAAAAGTAAGCCGGCTGAAAGCAACAAAGCAGTCAATCTTAACTAATAAACCCAGTCAGAAAGGAATCCGGGTATTGCTGGTTGAAGACAACGACATTAACCGGTTGTACGCCCAAAGCATCCTGAAGAGCTGGCACTGCGAAACCGAAACTGCCGAAAACGGGTTGGTGGCTATTGAAAAAGTAAAAACAACCCCGTACGATGTTATCCTGATGGACATCCGGATGCCCGTAATGGATGGGTACGAAAGTACCCGGGCCATCCGGCTGATGACGACACCGGCCGGCAAAATTCCGATTGTAGCCTTAACAGCCAATGCAACACGTGCCGATATTGATAAATGCCTGGCAGCCGGAATGAATACCTACCTCCCAAAACCGTTTACTCCTGAAGATCTATACCAGAAACTGTTCATTGAATTGAAAATTCAAACTTCCAAAAACAGGCAAAGTAAATCAGGCACAACAGCGGTATACGATTTGAGTTATTTAAAAAAAGTGTCTGGCAACAGCGAGGCGTTTGTAAGAGAAATGATTCAAACCTTTCTTCAATCGGTGCCACCGGTATTGGCCCGTATTAACGAATCGGTTGCCGGAAGCAACTGGCCGGAAGTTTCGAGACTCGTACACCAGATTAAACCTTCGTTAACATTATTGGGCATTCATTCCCTTAAAGAAAAGGCTGTGAGTATTGAAACTGAATGTAAAAGCGGTAAGCCTTCCTTGGATACCCAAACCGAACTAGCCAACTTTACTGCAATGCTTCAGCAAGCCCTTGATGAGCTTTCAAAGCTGGTTTAGTGCCTGTTCATTACAGCCAGTTTACGCTGGGTTACCGCCTTACCTCCCCGACTGATAATAACAACGTACATGCCATTGGCAAGCCGGTCTATTTCAACTTCCTGTGGTATGGATAAATCGTCATTCAGGTGACCTTTATCCACAACAACACCGCGCTGGTCAATGATGCTGTACGTAAATCCTGCCGTGCTGATTTTATCGGTAAATGAACTTTCAACAGCAAAGTTAAATCGCTTCGAAGCCGGGTTAGGATAAATAACAATGTCTTTAATGGCAGCCAGTACCGGGTCATCTTCAATGCCTACAACTGTTGAACCGGAGCGCACCGGTAACTTAACCAGGCGGCTCTGCCCGATGGTTTTGGTGGCATCTTCCTGGGCCCACACCGCAAGCCACAGGTTCGGATTATTAATGCCGATAGGAGCATTAATTACCGTTTTAATCGTTACGAGTTGCGAGAGTGTATCTGACCATGTGCGATTAAACAATTGGCCTTCGGGAGACAGCAATAACTTACGCACAACATTGATATTGCCCGATACGTTTTGCTCAATCAATGCCGCATGCAGGAACAGGCGGCCGCTGAACGGCTGTGCCGGATTAAGGTACGACAACCGGATATTCAGGTGCAGTGAATCCTGAGTAACCGGATCATTGGTAGGCACTTGCTTTACACCTAT
>JAGUUF010000310.1 GCA_020063545.1 Cytophagales bacterium | reverse complement strand
TTACTTCGAGCCAACGCTGCTGTGCTGCGGCAAATACTTCCATATCATACGTCATGGCTGAATTAAAACCCATGTCGCCACCACACAACAACAGTTTGCGGTAAGGCAACTCCAGCTTTTCGAGCAGTCCCTGGACATACGCACACATTTCATCCAGCGCCTGGTAAGAATCTTCAGGCTTCCGGATTTGCACAATCTCCACCTTATCGAACTGATGCAGCCGGTTAAGTCCGCGCACATGCGCGCCCCAACTGCCTGCCTCCCTGCGAAAGCAAGGTGTATACCCCACATTTTTTACAGGAAGTTCTTCTTCGGTAAGGATAACATCGCGGTAAAGATTGGTGATGGGTACTTCGGCAGTCGGAATAAGATAAAGATTATCCAATGTAATGTGATACATCTGGCCTTCTTTATCGGGAAGCTGCCCGGTGCCATACCCGGAAGCTTCATTCACCACGATGGGCGGCAACATTTCGCGGTAGCCGGCTTTTTCGGCCTCATCTAAAAAAAAGCTAATCAGTGCACGCTGCAACTTTGCGCCTTTACCTTTATATACCGGAAAACCCGCACCGCTGATTTTGTTGCCCAGTTCAAAATCAATGATGTCGTACTTTTTTATCAGTTCCCAATGCGGCAATGCATCGGTGCCAAGTTGTGGAATGTTGCCATGCTGGTGAACATTCAGGTTATCCTCCGGCCCTCCGCCTGCCGGCACCCTTGCGGCCGGCACATTTGGTATTTTGTACAGGTGCTGTTTTAGTTGCTCCCCATACGAAGCCAGCTCTTCTTCAAGTTTTTTTAACGTCTCCTTGTCACCGGCCACAACTGCCCTCAGCCTGGCGGCTTCTTCGGCCCGGCCTGATTTCATCAGCTCGCCAATGCGTTTGGCTTCTGCGTTCGAACGGGCCTTCAGGTCATCGGCTTTTTGCTGGGTTTGTTTACGCTGCTGATCCAGTTCAATGGCTTTATCAATTAACCCGGCAGCATCTTTCAGCCCGCGTTTGGCTAACCCGGCAATCGCGGAATCGCGGTGTTCACGAATAACAGAAACCTGGAGCATACGAAATCAAGTATCGGTATGAAGGCGTAAAATTAGGTTTTTGACCGAACGGTAAACGGTTTACCCGAACAAATTGTATTCAACTATTTGTTTGTGTGCAAATTTGACCTATACTTGCAGGGTCAAACGGGCAATTCGGCCCTACTTGAATATATAAATCAACTTCCTTACTGATTATTCTTCGCTTGTGTTCCGTATTGAATTCGTTTCAGAACCGTTCTGATTACCGCCAAACCGAAAACACGTAAACCACGTAACAACAACTTTTTATTTTTCACCATGTACACTATCGATGACTTAAACGTCAGGCTGCTTTCTGAGCTGAAAGATATTGCCGAACAAATGGGCGTAAAAAATGCCCGCAAACTTTCAAAACAAGAGCTTGTATATAAAATTCTAGACCAGCAGGCCATAACGGGCGAAGCGCCCGGAAGCAAAAAATCTTCCACCGTAACGGCCGAAGGGCGTACCCTGCGGCCACGCAGGCGCGAAAACGTAGCCCCCAAACCCGAAAAAGAACTCTCGTCCGATGAACTGCTTGACTCACTCAATGTTGATTTTGACTCAACTGTTACCAACTTTGGAGACGAACCTGCCATGCCAACACCTCCGGCCGCGTTACCGGAAGAACCGGTTTCCATTTCAGAAACTGATGGTATGCCTGCAGCGCCCCGGGAAGAACGACAGCCTTCTGTTAAAACCAATATTAAAGATTTCGATGGCGTAATTGCCAACGAGGGAGTACTGGAGATTATGCAGGATGGTTACGGATTCCTCCGATCATCCGATTATAACTACCTGGCCAGCCCCGATGATATTTATGTATCGCCTTCACAAATTAAACTCTTCGGCCTGAAAACAGGCGACACCGTAAAGGGACTAATCCGCCCACCGAAAGAAGGTGAAAAATACTTTGCCCTGCTAAAGGTTGAATCGGTTAATGGAAAAACCACCGAAGAAATCCGCGATCGGGTTGCCTTCGAATACCTTACTCCGCTGTTCCCGGAAGAAAAGTTAAAACTCAGCACCACTCCGGACAATATGTCAACCCGGATACTCGATTTGTTTGCCCCTATCGGGAAGGGGCAGCGCGGTATGATTGTGGCCCAGCCTAAAACCGGTAAAACCGTGCTGCTTAAAAACATTGCCAATGCCATTGCCGAAAACCACCCGGAAGTTTACCTGATTGTGCTGCTGATAGACGAACGGCCCGAAGAAGTAACCGACATGGCACGAAGTGTAAAAGCCGAAGTGATTGCTTCAACCTTCGATGAGCAGGCTGAGCGCCATGTTAAAGTAGCCGGCATTGTACTGGAAAAAGCCAAGCGTATGGTAGAGTGCGGGCATGATGTGGTCATCCTGCTCGATTCCATTACCCGGTTGGCGCGCGCCCATAATACGGTAGTGCCTTCCTCCGGAAAAATTCTATCGGGTGGTGTGGATGCCAACGCCCTGCATAAACCCAAACGGTTCTTTGGTGCTGCCCGAAACATCGAAAATGGCGGTTCATTAACCATAATCGCCACCGCGCTGATAGATACGGGTTCGAAAATGGACGAGGTGATCTTTGAAGAATTTAAAGGAACCGGCAACATGGAGCTACAGCTCGACCGCAAACTTTCCAACCGCAGGATTTATCCCTCCATTGATGTGCCCGCATCGGGTACGAGGCGCGAGGAGCTGTTAATGAAAGAAGAAGAACTTCAGCGTGTTTGGATATTACGCAAATTCATGGCCGACATGAATTCAATCGAAGCGATGGAATTCCTGCAATCGAAAATGAAGGGAACCCGCAACAATGAAGAGTTCCTGCTTTCGATGAATGGGTAATTGACCGAAAACAACAGGCAATAAAATAGGTCGCCCACTGCGACCTATTTTATTTATCCGCCTCATCGTGATACCGATCAACAATATGTTGGCTAATCATCCGGTAGAGTTCGGCAATCTCGGGATAGTGCTGCAATAGCTGCATGTGCCGGTCCAGCGTTTCAAAATCGCCCCGCCTGGCAGGCCCGGTCTGCGCCATACCTGGCCCAACCTGAAATGTTTTATTTATGGTTTCGGCAATGAGCGGTTTTAACCACTCAAAATCCAGGTTATGCTTATCACAGACATCATGCGCAAGGGTAAGCATGTAGTTTGTGAAGTTGGATGCCATTACAGCCGCCACGTGCAGGGCCAGCCTATCGGGCGAATTGATTTGAACGACCTGCTTGCTTATCGCCCGGGCCATTTTCATCAGGTCGCGTTCAACTTCCTCCGTCTCTGTTTCAACAAAAACAGGCACCTGCCTGAAATCCACTTTTACACCTTTGGTAAAGGTTTGGAGCGGGTAGAAAACCCCTGTACCCGAAGCTGCGGCAAAGGCCAGCTTTTCCAGCGGCTGGCTTCCTGAAGTATGTACCAGGATGGCATCATCGGGCAAAATTATCTCGCGCGCTACCTGTTCAATCGCATCATCGGCAACAGCAATAATAAATACCCGTGACGGACTGGCTGAAAAATCGATTGTGGCTTTTACTTCGGCATTGTAAAGCCGTTCGGCCAGTTTTTTTGCATGCTGCGGGTTGCGGCTATACACCTCGCGAATGGGATACCCTGCATTATCCAATGCCGGGGCAAGGTGCCAGGCCAAATTACCCGAACCTGCAAACGATACCGAGAAACTCATGCGATTAAAATTAGAGAATTACCTGACGTATATCATACGGCTGCTTTAACTTGTAGCATTAATTCGGGTCAAAATTTCTGAGCATGAATACTAAAATGGTATCAGCAGATGATGCCGTAAAAATAATCCGGTCGAATAACCGGGTATTTGTTCACGGCAGTGCAGCAACACCGCAACACCTTTTAAAAGCACTTGCCAGGCGGGCCGGTGAGTTAAAAAATGTGGAATTGATTGCGGTGAGCACCCTTGGCGAACTGGAACTGGCCAAACCCGAATATGCCGATAGTTTTTATATCA
This sequence comes from Cytophagales bacterium, assembly GCA_020063545.1. Classification (GTDB taxonomy): domain Bacteria; phylum Bacteroidota; class Bacteroidia; order Cytophagales; family Cyclobacteriaceae; genus UBA2336. The sequence goes on along the minus strand of JAGUUF010000310.1, from coordinate 18,309 downwards.
ATTCTCTTTTTGTTTCCGAGAACATCCGCAGCGCCATCAATACCGGCCGCGGAAACTATGTGCCGATTTTTCTGAGCGAGATTTCAAGACTTTTTGAAAAAGATATTCTACCCGTTGATGTGGCCTTGCTGCACGTTTCACCGCCCGATAAGCACGGGTTATGCTCGCTGGGCGTTTCGGTTGATGTGGCCAGGGCTGCGGCAAAATTTGCCAAATACATCATTGCGCAGGTAAACCCCAAAATGCCGCGCACGCATGGCGATGGTTTTATTCACCTTGACCAGATTAATGCCCTGGTTGAAACTGATGACAACCTGCCCGAAGTGAATTACGCTGCCAGCATTACCGATTGCGACTGCACCATTGGTAGGTTCGTGGCCGAACTGGTTGAAGACCGCAGCACACTGCAACTGGGTATTGGCGCCATACCCGATGCCGTGCTCGAAAGCCTCGGCCACTGCAAAGACCTTGGTATCCACACCGAAATGTTTTCCAACGGAGTAATTGACCTGATCAAAAAGGGTGTCATTACCAACAAATACAAAAAAAAGCACCGCGGCAAAACAGTCACCTCATTTGCTATCGGGTCACGCGAACTTTATTCTTTCATTGACGATAACCCCCAGTTTGCCTTCTTGGAAGCCGAGTATGTAAATGACGGTCGCATTATCCGCACCAATCCAAAAGTAGTTGCTATTAACAGCGCTATTGAAATTGACCTGACCGGGCAGGTATGCGCTGATTCAATCGGAACGTACCAATATTCAGGCGTGGGCGGCCAGATGGATTTTATCCGTGGGGCTTCACTGTCGGAAGGAGGCAAGCCCGTTATTGCCATGGCCTCGGCAACGAAAAAGGGCGCGTCCAAAATTGTTCCCTATCTGAAGCAGGGTGCAGGTGTTGTTACCACGCGTGCACATGTTCATTATGTGGTTACTGAATACGGAGTGGCGTACCTGTACGGAAAAAATTTGCGTCAGCGGGCCTACGAGTTGATGCGAATTGCCCATCCTGATCACCGGGAAGCACTTGAACAGGAAATTACCAGGCGGTTTGGAAGTAATGTGTACGCGGTAAGTTGATCACGCCTCCACCTTGTACAGTTCGGCAAGGGCGTTTACCGCATAATCAATTTCATCGGGCGTATTGTATTTGCTGAAGGAGAACCGCACCGCTGCCCGTTTTGACCCCGGGTACAGGGCGGCCAGAACATGGGAGCCGGTTGAAGCCCCGCTGGAGCAGGCGCTTCCTCCGGAAGCCGAAACTCCTTGCAAATCCAGGTTGAACAAGAGCAGGTTACTGTCGTCTGTTTCCGGAAGGCTGACATTCAATACGGTATACAAACTTCTTTCCAGGTTGGCCGAATCGCCATTGAACAACACACCCGGGATATTTTCCTTTAGTTTTTCAATCATGCGCAATTTTAACGATGTGATATGGCGCACATGATCATCCATATCGCGGTAAGCAATCTCCAGCGCTTTAGCCAATCCGATAATACCGTACACATTCTCGGTACCCCCGCGCATATTACGTTCCTGGGCCCCGCCATGAATAAACGAATGTATTTTTTTATCCTTGCGGATATACATAAAGCCGGCACCTTTTGGCCCGTGAAACTTGTGGGCCCCGGCTGTCATCCCGCAAACCTTCAGGTGCCGCATGTCGTGGCGGTAATGACCGATGGTCTGCACCGTATCGGAATGGAAAAACGCTCCGTATCGCTCGCACAAATCGCCCACGGTTTGAATATCGAGCAGGTTGCCGATTTCATTGTTGGCATGCATCAGCGACACCATGGCGTTTGGGTACTTCTTTAAAAGTGCCTCCAAATCGTTAAGATCAACATGGCCCTTCTCATCCAGTTTAACCATGTGCAGCTGCACCTTGCCTTTGGCCGCAATGTTTTCGCACGTATGGGTAACTGCATGGTGTTCGACAGGCGATGAAATCAGGTTTTTGATAGTGAAGGTCTCAGCCGCACAAACCAGGATGGCATTATCGGCTTCGGTACCGCCTGACGTGAAGATGATTTCACCCGGAGTACAGTTCATCAACTCAGCCACCTTTTTACGTGCTGTTTCAATGGCTGCACGCACTTTGCGCCCGTGGGCATGCGTGGATGACGGGTTGCCGTAGTCTTCCAGCATAAAAGGCTTCATCGCCTCGAAAACTTCGGGGTCGAGCGGGGTGGTGGCTGCGTTATCGAGGTAAATGCGCATCAATAGAACAAATTTTAATGTAAAAATAAGGAAGTTAACGAAATCGTTCCGAAAGGTTTGCAACTGGAATTTAGTTACATTTGTCAATGAGTCGGTTTCAGAAAGCCCTGGAGCGATTAAAAAGCAAACCTAAAGATTTTACCTGGAATGAACTTCAAACTATAATGCACCATTACGGGTATAAGGAAATAAAAGGCGGGGGTTCACGCAGAAAATTTATCAACCCTAAAACCGGGGCAGTAATGAGCCTGCACGAACCCCACCCACAACCGGTTATTAAACGCTATGCTTTGGAGATCATTATCGAACACTTAAAAGATTACGGATTGCTATGAAAAATACGCTCACTTATAAAGGTTATACCGGGTCAGTAGAATTCAGCGCTGATGATGATGTTTTTTTTGGTAAACTATTGGGTATTCGCGATACGGTAACCTTCGAGGCGGATACTGTTACTAAACTAAAAAAAGCCTTTCGGGAAGCAGTTGATGATTACATTGAAACATGTGCACAAAACGGCAAGGTCCCCGAAAATGAATTTAAAGGGAGTTTTAACGTTCGCATTAAACCCCGAATCCACCGGTTGGCCGTAATTAAATCTGCTGCGATGAATATTTCGCTGAATCAATTTGTTGAGCGCGTATTGGAGAAAGAAGTAAGCGAATGATTAGCCTAAGTGGAGGCTAACATTTGACGAATATCCTCCAAAACCGTTTTAGCTAACTGATCGGCCTTTTCGGCATCACCGGATTCGGAATAAACCCGGATAATCGGCTCGGTATTCGACTTGCGCAGGTGCACCCATTCCTTTGCGTGTTCAAAATCAATCTTCACACCATCGGCCGTGTTTATTCTTTCGTTTTTGTATTTGTATTTTATTACCTCGAGAACAGCATCTACATCAATGCCGGGTGTAAGTTCAATTTTATTCTTTGAAATGAAATAATCGGGATAGGTTTTGCGCAACTCAGAGGCCCTCATTTTCGATTTGGCCAGGTGCGATAAAAACAAGGCAATGCCCATCAGCGCATCGCGGCCATAGTGCAACTCCGGAAATATAACCCCGCCATTGCCTTCGCCACCGATGATGGCGTTTGTTTCCTTCATCACTTTCACCACGTTCACCTCGCCCACCGAAGCAGCCGTGTACGTCCCTCCTGCTTTTTCGGTTACATCGCGTAATGCACGGGTTGACGAAAGATTGGAAACGGTATTCCCCTTTTTCTTTCGTAGGATGTAATCCGCAATCGCAACCAAGGTGTACTCTTCGCCAAATGGTTTGCCGTCTTCCTGCACCAAGGCCAGGCGGTCAACATCCGGGTCAACCACAATACCCAAATCGCACCGCTGTTTCTTTACTACCCGACAGATTTCGGCAATGTTTTCCGGAAGCGGCTCAGGATTATGCGGAAATTTTCCATTCGGCTTGCAGTACAATTCAACAACCTTTTTTACTCCCAGTTTCTTCAGCAACAACGGCACGGCAATACCCCCGGTTGAGTTAACCGCATCCACGGCTATCTTAAACTTAGCTTTTTTTATGGACTTTACATCCACCCACCTGTTCTTCAGAATGAGTTCGATGTGCCTGGTAAGGTACTTGTCGTTGCGGGTGTAGCTACCCAGTTTAGTAACTTCGGCAAACGAAAAATTTTCATCATGCGCAAATTTTAACACATGCGCGCCCTCTTCAGCCGAAATAAATTCACCCTTTTCATTCAGCAACTTCAACGCATTCCATTGCATTGGATTATGGCTTGCAGTAAGGATGATGCCTCCCCCGGCTTTCTCAAGCGGCACGGCAATTTCTACGGTGGGTGTAGTGGATAATCCCAAATCAACCACATCAAGGCCAAGACCCTGCAGAGTGGCGCTTACCAGCGAACTGACCATTTCGCCTGACAGGCGCGCATCGCGGCCAATCACTACTTTGCGGCCTTTGCGCGAAATAATCCATGCGCCAAACGCGGCCGTAAATTTTACAACATCAAGTGGTGTTAAGTTATCACCAGGCTTACCTCCAATGGTTCCACGGATTCCTGAAATCGATTTGATTAACGACACGTAGGTGAGTGAATACTGAAATCAAAAATAGAAAGAAACTTCAAACTACTTTTTTCCAACCGGTGAAAGGGGCTCGGTTTTACCCTCCGGATTGCCACAGGCGGTATCCGTAGCGGTTAGTGTTTTGCCGCAATACCCGCAGGTGGCGCCTTCTTTATTCAGCCACGGGCTTTGCGATGCGCACGTTCCCTTAAACTCACCGTCCTTTACCAGAAAAAGACGTACCGACATCAGCACAAAAAACAGCGCCAAAATACCGATGGATAGCAGCAGAACAGTCATGGAGATTTGTCGTAATGCGTAAGTGATTTTTTACCTTGCGCAAAGATAACAGGGTTGCCCACCATTACGTTCAGAAATTCATGAAAAAACCACCTGTAAAACCCGACTTAAACCGCGAAGCCAAGCTGAAAGCGTTTGACCGGCTGCTTACCATTATGGACGAACTGCGCGAAAACTGCCCGTGGGACAAAAAGCAAACCATGGAAAGTTTACGGCATTTAACCATTGAAGAAACCTATGAACTTTCGGATTTTATCCTGGATGGCAACCTTGACGAAATAAAAAAAGAACTTGGCGATTTAATGCTGCACAACGTGTTCTATGCGCGCATCGCCTCCGAACAGGGCGCTTTTGACGTGGCCGATGTGCTGAATGCCATTTGCGATAAGCTTATAGAGCGCCACCCGCACGTGTATGGCGATGTGGTGGCCAATGATGAGGAAACCGTAAAGGCCAACTGGGAAAAATTAAAACTGAGGGGGGGTAATAAATCCGTGCTGGAGGGCGTGCCGAAATCGCTGCCGGCCATGGTCAAGGCAATCCGCATTCAGGATAAAGCACGAGGTGTGGGGTTTGACTGGGAAAGAAAAGAGCAGGTTTGGGAAAAAGTGGAGGAAGAAATGCGTGAGTTTAAACGAGAGTACAATGCTGTTGAGCCGGAAAAAATTAACACCGAAAAAGCAACAGCCGAATTTGGCGACCTGCTGTTTTCGCTTGTAAATTATGCCCGCTTCATTAACATTGACCCTGAAGAAGCGCTGGAACGAACCAACAAAAAATTCATCGAGCGCTTTCAATACCTGGAGCGAGAATCGGCTAAAGATGGAAAGAGATTGGGAGAGATGACCCTGGCCGAAATGGACGCATACTGGGAAAAGGCGAAATTGAAATAACTTAAACAATAAAGACCTGTCAGGTTTTTAAAACCTAAAACCTGACAGGTCTTTAAATTTAGAAATGATGAACAACCCAACCTGGTTACACCTGCTGCTTGGACCCATGATGCTGGTTCTTGCATTTTGGTTCAAACGATTCCCACCCAAAAAAATCAACTACTTGTACGGGTACCGTACGCCCAAATCGATGCGAAGCCAGGAGGCATGGGACTTTGCCAATCGGTACAGCGCCAATGCCATGGTGGTTGTATCAGGATTAACCTGCCTGTTCCAGGTTATTGCCGTTTCATTACTGGAGTTTAAAACATCCATTATCTGGTCGGCCGTTTTTTTGTCGGTTGCCTTGGTGGTGGTTATTCCGATAACGGAAGTTCAGTTAAAGAAGAATGGGTTTGTGTAAGGGGGTCATCCCCATTTCCGGCTCAGGCTCCATTTCATCAACGGCCCGCTGGTCATGCTGGTAATGAGCGCCATGATAACCAGCGAAACAAACACCTTTTCGTTGATCAATCCGTTTTCAAGGGCAATCAATCCCAAAATAATCTCCATCGCTCCGCGGGCATTCATGCCGAAACCTGCCGCCAGTGATTCGTTCCATTTAAATCCGCCCAGCCTTGAGCCCAGGCCACTGCCGATGATTTTCCCGGCAAACGCGATGATAAGAATGACAACCGTTAACCAAAAATCAAAATTAACCAGGAAGTTCACCTTCAGCCCGATGGCCACGAAAAACAGCGGTGCAAAAATGTTGTTGATAAACTGGTGTATAATTTCTTTGGCCCGTTCGCTCATGTGTTCCGAATCGCCCAAAGCAACGCCCAGAATAAAGGCACCGAAGATTGCATGAATACCGATGTACTCGGTAAAGGCCGCTGCAATGAAACAAAAGGCCAGCGATAATGAAAGCAATCCCCCGGGCCATGCCAGGCGTTTGTTTACCCAGGGCAATGTTCGGTTTATAATGCCACGGCCCAGGGTTAACATGATTACCGTGAACCCCACGGTAAGCATAATGGTGTACCAGATGCTGATGTTCTGATGTCCCTTGCCGATCATGGCCAACACCACCGAAAAGATGAGCCAGCCAATCAGGTCGTTGATCATGGCCGAAGAAATGATCAGCATGCCCATGCGGGTTTTGAAAAGATTCAGATCCATGAGGATGCGCGCAATTACCGGCAGGGCAGTAATGGCCATAGATGTACCCATAAACAGGGCAAACGCCAGGCGTTTACCTTCATCGGCATATCCGAAGAAATCGGGAAACAGATATGGAAAAGCAAACCCGATAAGAAACGGCACAATCAACCCGAACGAACTGGTAAAGATGGCTTGTTTACCCTGCTGCCAAACGATATGCAAATCAACCTCCAGGCCTGCAATGAATAACAGCATAACCACTGCCACCTGCACAAAACCATCCAGGGCAATGGAAGAAGTTCCCAGCGGAAACAACCAATGAAAACTTTCAGGCGAAATCATGCCCAGGATGGTTGGGCCCAAAATTATTCCGGCCAGGATTTCGCCTACCACGGCAGGCTGCTTGAACTTTCTGGCTCCTTCGGCAAAAATCCTTCCGGCAATGAGCATAACACCCAACTGGATAAGCAGGCCCATTACTTCCATTTGGCTGAGTTTATCCATGGGCAGCCTCCTTTCCGGGGTGAACAATCAGTACATTACAGGGAAGGTCAGAAAAAATATATTCGAGGTCGTTAGGAAAAACACGGTCAAGAATAGAAAGCCGCATGGGCGAACCCCCGATAACCATCAAATCGGCATGCTTGCGCTGTGCAAACTGGGCCAATTCAAAACCCGATTTTCCCGAAACCAACTTAATATTGACTTTGACGCCCGGGTGGGGAATGGTGTTCATCAGTTGCTGTACCTCGTCAATCTCGCTCTGCACCAGGTTATTGCGGTTTGCTTCATACTCCTTTTCGGAATATTGTTCGGCAGCCGAAAGAAAACCGTATAGTTTCAGTTTGCGCACAACATGCAGCCAGTTGGCATTTTCCAAAACAGCTATTTTACAGGCAGCCTGAAGTGCATGCATCATATACGGGCTTTCTTCATCAGCATTTACCACAATGTTTTTAAACCCCTTTTGTTCAACCGAGGGATCAATCAGCATGAGCACCGAGCACTCGGCCCTGCGCAAAATTTTACGGGCAACCGAGCCAAGGTAAAATTGAAGTCCCTTTTCCTTTTTCAGCGCGCCTGCAATCAGTAAATCAATATGTTCGTGCCTGCAAACCTGCAAAATGGTTTTGGCGGGTTTTCCGCGCTCCCAGAAAACCTTCACATCCTCCGGCAGCAGGCCCGATTGCTGAATCAGCGCGTTCATGCGCAGGTTATTGGCTGCATTTTTATCGCCAATATGAATGAGTACCAGTTCTGATCCCCACAACCGCTTTAGCCTGGCAGCTTCAGCCAGCAAAGCCTCGATGCGTGGCGAAAAGGCCACTGCCAGGCCGATGCGTTTAAAAACCATATTCATAGCCTGACAAAATAAGGCTTTTTAACAACGAAAACAGGCTGAAAGGCTCGCTGATTTTACGGTTTTAGCAAAAGCCGCTAAAAATCTTGCATCCCTTATATCCAGCACCAAAACCGTTCATTCGGAACTGCGGCTCCCAATACCTTTGCCCACATTATGATACACCTGAAGCGGGCCATCCGCAACTTTATCATCGGCAAAAACACGTACATCGAGTCGTGGAGTGAATACCGGCAGGTAATACTCTCGGGGCAGTTTACCATGTTGGCCATGCTGGTTATTTCATTATACCTGTTGCTGGACTTGTACCTGGGAGTATATATTATCACACCCGTTTACATCGGTGCGCTCGGCTTGCTTGGCATTGTTCTCTACCTGCATCGCATTGGCGACCACTGTGTAGCCAACTACTTCTTATTTCCAACGCTCAATGTGCTGGTGTTTCTGCTGGCCTCCAGCGAAAGCAATGCTACCGGTGCCTTTGTTTATTTCATACCCATAGCCATTGGCTCGTTTGCCGTTTTCAATTATAAAGAGCGCAACATAGCCCTGGCCTTCGGCATGTTTAGTTTTTTGCTGTTCGCCATTTCCTTTGGCTCCGACTTTACCCTTTTGCCTTACCGCAACTATTCGGAAGATGCCATTCAAATGAGCATCGCCATTAATTTTTCGTTTGCATTTCCATCAACACTGGTGGCGGTTTACCTGATGATCAGCATCAACCATCAGTACGGCAGAGAATTGCGAGAGAGCAACCGGATGCTTCAGAAAGTAAACGAAGAACTCGACCGGTTTGTGTACAGCACTTCGCACGACCTCCGGGCACCGCTCGCATCTGTAACCGGCCTGATAAACCTGTCCATCAACAACCCCAACACCGATGAAGTGCATAAATACCTGGGTATGATGAATACCCGCATTAAATCACTCGACAACTTTATAAAAGATATTACCGACTACTCCAGAAATAACCGGCTGCAAATAGCCTACGACACCGTAAACCTGCATGAACTGGCCAACGAAGTGTGGGATTCGCTTCAATACAGCCAGGACGCGGCCGGCATCATGTTTATTAATGAAATACCGGAAACACTCACAATCGAAAACGATTCGCGAAGGCTGCGCGTTGTATTCACCAACCTGATCGCCAACGCCATCCGGTACCACGATCACCGCAAAGACCATCGCTACATCCGGCTGCATCACCAGGTTACCCCTGCTTCATTTTCATTCCATGTTGAAGACAACGGGCAGGGCATTGCCCCTGAAATTCAGAAACGGGTGTTCGACATGTTTTACAGGGGCAACGAATCCTCGCAGGGTTCGGGGCTGGGGCTTTATATTGTTAAAGAAACGGTTGGCAAACTTTCCGGCTCTATCCAACTCCAGTCGGTACCCAGGCAGGGCAGCACCTTTTCGGTTACGTTGCCCGTCCGGCAACTGTAAGCCGTAAGTGGCGTTCTTCGGCCAAATCTTATATTTGCGTCCTTATGGCAAACCAGGAGGACAATCTTTTTAAAAACGTCATCGCCCATGCCAAAGAGTATGGGTTTATTTTTCCGTCAAGCGAAATATATGACGGCCTGAGTGCCGTGTACGATTATGGCCAGAACGGGGCCGAATTAAAAAACAACATCAAGGAATACTGGTGGAAGTTTATGACCATGCTGCACGAAAACATCGTGGGCATTGATGCCGCCATTTTTATGCACCCCACCACCTGGAAAGCCTCCGGGCATGTTGACGCTTTTAACGATCCGCTGATCGACAACAAGGATTCCAAAAAACGCTACCGTGCCGATACGCTTATCGAAGATGGTATTGCCAGGCTGGAAGAAAAAATAGAAAAGGAAGTAGAGAAAGCCGCCAAACGCTTTGGCGAGTCCTTCGACCGGCAGATGTTTGTTACGACCAATCCCCGCGTGTTGGAGTACCAAAAGAAAGTTGACGCATTCAACGAACGGCTTAAACTGGCTATGGAGAAATCCGACCTGGACGAACTCCGACAACTGATCATGGACCTGGAAATAGCCGACCCGGTTTCGGGTTCACGCAACTGGACAGACGTGCGGCAATTTAACCTGATGTTCTCCACCGAAATGGGATCGCTGGCCGAGGATGCCAACAAAATTTACCTGCGCCCCGAAACTGCTCAGGGTATTTTTGTAAATTTTTTAAACGTGCAGAAAACCGGCCGGATGAAAATTCCGTTCGGCATTGCCCAAATCGGCAAAGCATTCCGCAATGAAATCATCGCTCGCCAGTTCATCTTCCGCATGCGCGAGTTTGAACAGATGGAAATGCAGTTCTTCGTAAAGCCTGGCGAAGAAATGCAGTGGTACGAATTCTGGAAAGAAAAACGCATGAAGTGGCACAAAGCCCTTGGATTAGGCGATGCCAACTACCGTTTCCACGACCACCTTAACCTGGCGCATTACGCCAATGCCGCCTGCGATATCCAGTTCAACTTCCCCATGGGTTTTAAAGAGCTGGAAGGAATCCACTCGCGCACCGACTTTGATTTAAAGAATCACGAAAAATACTCCGGCAAAAAAATGCAATACTTCGATCCGGAAACCAACCAGAGCTACATTCCTTACGTGGTTGAAACCTCCATCGGGCTGGATCGCATGTTTTTGGCGGTGCTTGCATCGGCCTACAAAGAAGAAAAAGTTACACGCGATGGCGAGGATGGCGGAGACCGCGTGGTATTGAAAATACCAGCACCACTGGCCCCCAACAAAGTGGCGGTACTACCCCTGGTAAAAAAAGACGGCCTGCCGGAAAAAGCGCAGATGATTATGACTAACCTGAAGTTCGACCTGCGTTGTTACTACGAAGACAAAGATACCATCGGCCGCAGGTACCGCAGGCAGGATGCCATCGGTACGCCCTTCTGCATTACCATTGATCACCAGACCTTGCAGGACGACACCGTAACCGTTCGCGACCGGGACACGCTGCAGCAGGAACGCATTCCGGTGAATGCATTAAAGGCCCGGTTGACCGAAGCATGCTCCATCAATTCCATTTTAAGAAAGATTTAACCATCACCCGATGGTTACCCTGATTATACTGGCAAGCGTGGTCTTCATCGTGTTTCAGTTCCGTACTAAAATGCAGGATGTGTATGAGGCCGCGGGCAGGGCAACTGCCCCACTGCGTTCAGCCGTGCTGCCCTTTCCTGCTGCTTACCGCGAAATCCTGAACAAGTATTTTCCGTACTATCAAAAGCTATCAGCCGGAAACCGCCACGCCTTCGAACAAAAATTGCTCTACTTCATTCTTTCAAAAAAGTGGATACCCCGCCAGTTCGATGCCGTAACCGATGAGATGAAAGTGATGATCAGCGCGTGTGCCGTACAACTCACCTTTGGCTTGCCCCGTATTTACCTGCAGCACTTCATCGGTATTGTTATCTACCCGGATAATTATTACTCATCCATAACAAAACGCTTTCATAAAGGCGAAGTAAACCCTGCCTACCATTTAATAGTATTATCGTGGAAAAGTTTTGTTGACGGATACCTGGTTAATCCAACCGATGCGATTAACGTAGGCTTGCACGAACTGGCACATGCCCTTCGGCTCGAAAACCTGATCCGCAACGATGAATATCAGTTTTTCGATGAAGATCTGCTAAACAAGTTCGATGCCTATGCGCACCGAATTTGCCACGAAACCGATCCGCAGTTTCTTTTTTTCAGGCCGTATGCCTGCACCAACGAGCATGAATTTTTTTCGGTGGCCGTTGAAAACTTTTTTGAGCGCCCGCAAGCGTTTAAAGAAGCCCTGCCCCAGCTTTACCAGGTAATGACCGGCCTGCTTAACCAGGACCCGCTGGTGATTACCGGTGAACAGAAGTAACATTCATCTTTATTCCACTTACTTGATGACCCACCCAACACAACAAGAAAAGCATTGGCTACGCTTGCCCATCGGGATGAAGCATCTCCTGATGAATACCCCGTACTTTTCGTAAGATGCTCTCCCATACCAATCAGCAGGTAAAAATCCTTAGTTTTGATTTTTTATTGCAGCACCATGTGGACGGCCCTCGCCCATTTTATTATTAAATACAAACTGCCGCTCAGCCTGGCCATCCTGGCCATAACGGTATTCATGGCCTTTCACGCCCGCAATGCCGAGCTCAGCTACGACTTCAGGGGAACGGTTCCGGCACACGATCCGGAACAAATTTTTTTTAACGAGTTCAGAAAACAATTCGGGGAAGACGGCAACATCATAGCCGTAGGGCTGAAAGACAGCAGCATTTTTGAATACCGGAAGTTTGAAAAACTGCGTGAGTTTTGCGTTGCCGTAAAATGGATTGATGGCGTCAACGAAGTCATCTCCCTGCCACAGATTAAAATGATGGCAAAAGATACGGCCCGTAAGCAGTTTATTCTTAAAGACATTTTTCAGCACAAACTATCCAGCCAGCAGGAACTCGACAGCCTGCTGAAAGAAGCCCGTAAGCAAAAGTTTTACATCGGCCAGATTGTGAACGAAACCAACGGAGCCATTGCGGTACTCATCTCCGTTAAAAAAGAAACGCTGAATTCAGACAAGCGCATCGGGCTAACCAACGAGATTGTTGAAAAGGGCGAACAGTTTACGCGCGCCACCGGAATACACCTGCATTATGCCGGCCTGCCCTTTGTTCGTTCGGTTATCGCCCAACAGGTAAACAGCGAACTAAAACTATTCCTGGGGTTGTCGGTTGCCGTTACCGGAATCATCCTGTTGTTGTTCTTCCGCTCGGTACGGGCCATGGTCTTTCCGCTTGTTGTCATCGGCATCGTAGTGGTTTGGGTGCTGGGCACCATCGATCTGCTTGGCTTTAAAATAACCCTGCTCAGCGGCATGCTGCCTCCTATTATTGTGGTTATCGGCATACCCAACGCCATTTACCTTACCAATAAGTACCATGCCGAATACGCGGCTCACGGCAACAAGCTGCTGGCCATCAGCCGGGTAATCCGTAAAATCGGCATGGCCACGTTTCTTACCAACCTTACCACGGCCATCGGTTTTTTGGTGTTGCTTACGGCCGATATCACCGTGCTGCGCGAGTTCGGTATTGTAGCAGGCATAAACGTTATGGCCACGTTCGTAGTAAGCCTGATCCTGATACCGGGCTTCTTCTCCTGGATGCCGCCCCCTTCCGAAAAGCACCTCAAACATCTTGACTTCAGGTTGCTGGATAAGGGGTTGAATTTTATTGATGTGCAGGTTCACCGGCAACGGCTCGGAATTGCCATATCCACGGTGGTGATTGTGTTCTTTGCCGGTGTGGGCATGATGCGCATACACAGCGTTTCGTTTATGGTGGATGACCTGCCTGATGAAAGTGTAGTTAAACAGGATTTACTCTTCTTCGAAGCGAACTTCAGTGGCGTTATGCCGCTGGAGATGGTGGTGGATACCGGCAAGCGCAGGGGCGTTATTGATGTTAAAAACCTGCAGAAGATTGACGAGTTTGAACAATTCCTTGAAGCACAGCCCGCCCTCTCCAAACCGGTATCCATTGTGAGTTTCGTTAAAGCCGCCAAACAGGCATTTTACAACAACAACCCGGCACGCTATACGCTGCCCGACAACCGTGAGCGGAATTTTATCCTTCCCTACCTGAAAGGCCAGAGTGACAACAGCGGGTTGTTTAATTCATTTGTTGATTCCTCCCTGCAGGTGATGCGGATTTCGCTGCAGGTAGCCGACATTGGTTCGGATAAAATGGATTCGCTGATCAACCGTGTGATTAAACCGCAGATTGACAGCATCTTCAACGATACCGGAATCAGCGTTAAAATTACAGGAACCACCCCCCTGTTCATTAAAGGCAATTCGTTTCTTATCGCCAACCTGAAGGGAAGCCTGCTGCTTGCCTTCGCACTCATTGCCCTTACCATGGGCTTGTTGTTTGCCAATATCCGGATGGTTTTTATTGCCCTTATTCCCAACATCATCCCCATGATGATTACCGCAGGGCTGATGGGTTACTTCAACATTCCGCTTAAACCAAGCACAGTGCTCATCTTCAGTATTACCTTCGGCATATCGGTAGACTATTCCATTCACTTCCTGGCCAAATACCGGCAGGAGTTACATGCCAGGCGGTTTTTTATACCGGTTGCGGTAAGCAATACCATCCTGGAGATCGGTAAGAGCATGGTGTACACTTCCATAGTTCTCTTTGCAGGATTCATCATCTTCGCTTTCTCCTCGTTTGGAGGTACCATTGCCCTGGGACTGCTCACCTCCACTACGCTGCTAATCTCCATGCTGACTAACCTTATTTTACTTCCGGTGTTGATCCTGACGTTCGATAAATCGAAGCCTAAAACCGGTGAGCACCTGTTAATCGATGATGTGGATGCGAATTTCTACACCGAAGAAGAAGATGAAACCATTGACCTGAGCAAGATAAAAATCCATAACCGCCACCCGGCTGCGGAGTAATTGCTTAAGGGGTCCGCCCAGGTTCGCCATTCCAAATTCGTCATTATCTTTGCTGCCTTATTTTGCTGAAAATCAACCGGTAGAGTGGTATTGCCCTATGACGAAGACCTACAAGGAACCTGCTGATGTGAACTACGCCCAACTGGCTGAAGAGATTCTCCATTTCTGGAAATCAGAAAAAATATTCGAACAGTCGGTTGCCGGCCGCGAAGGCACTCCAACATTTACATTTTATGAAGGCCCCCCCTCGGCCAACGGCACGCCCGGCATCCACCACGTTATGGCCCGAACCATCAAGGACATCTTTTGCCGTTTTAAAACCCTTCAGGGATACCAGGTGAAACGCAAGGGCGGATGGGACACCCACGGCCTGCCCGTTGAGCTGCAGGTTGAGAAACAACTGGGCATTACAAAAGATGATATCGGGAAGAAAATTTCCATTGAAGACTACAACCGAAAGTGCAAAGAAACGGTAATGATGTACAAAGATCAGTGGGATGACCTGACCATGAAGATGGGCTACTGGGTTGACCTGGATGATCCTTACATTACCTACGACTCCAACTACATTGAAACACTCTGGTGGATCCTTAAACAATTTTACACCAAAGGCCTGCTGTACAAAGGGTACACCATTCAGCCCTTCTCTCCCGCGGCCGGCACGGGCTTAAGTTCGCATGAACTGAACCTGCCCGGAACTTATAAAACCGTAAAAGACACCTCCATCGTTGCACAGTTTAACGTAAAACGCGATGCCCGGTCGGAGTTTTTATTCACCCCCCTGGAGGACGAACAAAGCGGGGTGTTTGTCTTAGCCTGGACTACCACTCCATGGACACTCCCCTCCAACACGGCCCTGGCGGTAGGTGAAAAAATTCAGTACGCACAGGTTAACACCGTTAACCCTTACACCCATCGGCCCATTAGTGTTATCCTTGCAAAAGACTTACTCCAAAAATTTTTCTCCGAAAAAGGCCGGGATGGCGAATGGCAATCGTACAAACCGGGTGATAAGGTTATCCCCTGGAAAATTATTCAGGAATTTCCAGGCAAAAAACTGGTCGGTATCCGCTACGAACAACTTATGCCCTACATCCAGCCGTTGTACGGTGCTGACAAAGCCTTTCAGGTAGTAGCCGGTGATTTTGTAACAACCGAAGACGGAACGGGTGTAGTGCACACTTCGCCTACGTTTGGTGCCGATGACTTCCGCATTGCAAAACAATACGGCATTCCTCCGCTTACCGCTAAGGATGAAAACGGCAACGAAGCGCCTACCGTTGACCGCAAAGGAAAATTTGTAAAAGAAATCGGCAGCAGGCTGAAGGAAGGGGTTGAGCGCTACAAAATCAAAACACACAAACCGCTTTCCGAAAACGACTTCTACGTTAAAAACTACACCGATGAAGATGAATCGCACCCGGATTATAAATCAACCGATGTAATCATCTCCATAATACTGAAAGAGGAAAACAAAGCCTTTAAGGTAGAGAAGTACGAGCACACCTACCCGCATTGCTGGCGTACCGACAAACCTGTGCTGTACTACCCGCTCGATTCGTGGTTTATCAAAACCACGGCACTAAAGGAGCGCATGGCCGAACTGAATAAGACCATCAACTGGAAACCCGAATCAACCGGCACGGGCCGCTTCGGTAACTGGCTCGAAAACCTGGTAGACTGGAATTTATCACGCTCGCGCTACTGGGGCACACCCCTGCCCATCTGGCGCACAAAGGATGGCAAAGAAGAAAAGTGCATCGGTTCGTTGGTGGAACTACAGGAAGAAATTGAAAAAGCGAAACAAGCGGGAATCAACACCCACCTTAATTCCCCATCCACAGGGGATACTTCTGCTCCCTACTTGAGGGGGGGTGGGGGGGTGTTTGATCTGCACCGCCCTTATGTTGATGACATTGTTCTTGTAAGCCCCTCAGGCCAGCCCATGTACCGCGAGCCCGACCTGATTGACGTGTGGTTCGATTCGGGCGCCATGCCCTACGCCCAGTGGGGATTAAACCACGGGTTGCTGAAACAAGGCCACCCGATGCCGTTCAATGACGGCTGGAAAGGCGCCTACCCGGCCGATTTTATTTCGGAAGGGGTGGATCAAACCCGCGGCTGGTTTTTTACATTGCATGCCATTGCTGTTTTGCTGTACGACAGCATCGCCTTCAAAAATGTCATATCCACCGGCCTGTTGCTCGATAAAGACGGCAACAAAATGTCGAAGCGGCTGGGCAACGTGGTCAACCCGTTTGATACGCTGGCGCGGTTCGGACCCGACCTGGTGCGCTGGTACATGGTTGAAAATGCACCGCCCTGGGAAAACCTCAAGTTCGACCTGAACGGGATTGTTGAAGTACAACGCAGGTTTTTTGGCACGTTGATCAATACCTATTCATTCTTTGCTTTGTATGCCAACATCGATGGCTTTGTAAAGGATGAGTTTAACAATGTGCCGCATGAAAAACTCAACCATCTCGATCGATGGATTGTTTCCAGGCTGCAGTCGCTGATTAAAGAGGTAACCGAAGCGTACAACGATTACGAACCCACCCGTGCGGCAAGGGCTGTCCAGGAATTTGTAAACGACCACCTGTCGAACTGGTATGTTCGCTTAAACCGGAAGCGCTTCTGGCAACCCGGCCTGCGCGGTGAACTATCGGATGACAAGAAAGCCGCATACGAAACGCTGTACCAGTGCCTGATGGTAACGGCCCAGCTCATGTCGCCCATTGCACCCTTCTTTGCCGAGTGGCTGTACAAAAACCTGTCGGACAACATCCGCAACAAAGCAAAAGAGCACAACACGCCATTGCGGCACCAGTCGGTTCACCTTACCGATTTGGTAAAGCCAGACTCAGCATTGATAGACCAGGATCTTGAACAATCCATGGACTATGCCCAGCGTATTTGCAGCCTGGTGCATTCACTACGCAAAAACAGTAAAGTAAAAGTGCGCACCCCCCTGCAAAAAATCCTGTTGCCGGTGCTCGATGAGCGCTTTGCCCAGCGCATCCGCAGCGTGGAGGAAATCATCAAGGCAGAGGTGAACATCAAAGGCATTGAATACATCGATGATACATCGGGCCTGTTAACAAAAAAAGTAAAACCCAACTTTGCAAAACTCGGTAAGCAGTATGGACCTAAAATGAAGGAGGTCTCGGCTGTGATTGCTTCCTTCTCGCAGGATGACATTGCGAAAATCGAAAAACAGGGAACGGTATCCAAAGGCGGCTTTGAGCTGGCCCTGGATGATGTGCTCATCTCCTCGGAAGACATCCCGGGCTGGTCGGTTGCCAGCGATAACGAACTGACGGTAGCCCTCGACATTACCCTTACCGATGAACTGAAACGCGAAGGCATTGCGCGCGACTTTGTAAACCGCGTGCAGAACCTGCGCAAGGATATGGGCTTTGCCGTACTCGATAAAATCGCCATTGAAGTTGAGCGAAACGGTGAACCCGTAGCCGCAGCATTAACCCAATACCGCGACTACATTCAAAACGAAACGCAGGCAATCCGGTTAGAACTAAAAGACAGCATCCCTGGTGCCGCAGAAGTGGACATGGATGAATTTAAACTTAACGTAAAAATCAGCGTCATCAGGCCATGAATGCAAACAAATACTTTCTGCTGGCATTTATCGTGATTGTAATCGATCAGACTTCAAAAATGCTGGTGTTCAACAACATGGAACTGCACCAGGAAATTAATGTGCTTGGCGATTGGTTCCGGCTGCACTACCTGCTTAATCCCGGAATGGCCTTTGGTATCCGGTGGGAAAATGAATTCGGCAAACTGGCCCTTACCATCTTCCGCATTGGCGCCATGTTCGGCATCGGTTACTACCTGTGGAAAATGAATGAACGCAATGCGC
>JAGUUF010000160.1 GCA_020063545.1 Cytophagales bacterium | reverse complement strand
TATTTAACAATGTTGCCGTTGTACGCTGGGAGAGCGATAAAACCAAAGGGCCGTATGTTGTTAACATTGTAAACATGTTTGGCGATAATGTTGCCCGCATTGAAACAGCCGATACCCGCATAGAATTGAACCTTAACGACAGCCGGTTTGCCGATTTAAGTGCGCTATTGATTGAAGTCAGCGCAAAGTCGGATGCGAAACTGGTGTCTGAACAATACCTGATTAAAAAACTTGCACCGGCTGAACAGGAAAAAGTGAAAAAGTCGCTGAGCGAAATTTCAGCTGAAGTTTCGGAGCCTACGGCATTGAACAAATTCTTTCTTGCAGGCTTTTATGAAGAAAAGGGCCTGCTGATTGACGCCATTGCTGCGTATGAAGAAACTATCAGGATGGCGCCCGATGTACCCTTCTATGCCGAAGCTTACAATGATTTTCTAATCCGCCAGGGATTGAAGAAAAAATAAGCAATCAGAATTTGTTTTCTGATTAAGAGTATTGAGAATTTCGGGAAGCATACATTAACAGTTACTGCTATGAAAAACTACCGTTGGACAATCGTATTGGCTTTTCTGTTTGTAACGTCAGTAATTTTTGCACAGACCTATGCCTTTAAGGTGCTGGTCAGTAAAGGGAAAACTGAGGTTAAATCAGGACAGGCCTGGTCGGCCATTAAGGTCGGTGCTAATTTAAATGCCTCCGATGAGGTAAAGGTTGCCGAGAACTCGTACCTCGGCCTTATGCACGCCAGCGGAAAGCCGCTGGAAGTGAAAGAAGCCGGCAATTATAACCTTGCCGATTTGGCAGCCCGGTTAAGTAAAGGTTCTACCGTATTAAATAAATACACCGATTTTATATTGAGCAGCCAGGAAGATAAAAAAAATAAACTTGCTGCTACGGGGGCAGTTCACCGCGATGTGAAAATGGCCCTGACGGTATTCCTGCCACAAACTTCCGAGCATTTCGGTAATAAACTTGCTGTTGGCTGGAAGAATCCTGGAACCGCTACCCAGGCTGAAGTGATTGTTATGGACCTGGGTGAAGACGAACTGGCCCGATACAAAGTGGATGGCAACAGCCTGGTAATTGACCTGAATGATCCAAAACTGAAGGGTAATCCACAGTACATCATCAAAGTGGTTTCAAAAGACGGCAATGAATCGGCAGGGTGTGGAATCAAGCGCCTTAAAGGCAATCGTAAAACTGAAATTGAAAACGCATGGAGCGAAGTAAGCCCTTCCTTCAGCGAACAGAATGCCCTTGAACTGTATGTACAGGCCGGCTTCTTCGAAGAAAACCTGCTGCTTACCGATGCCCTGACCGCCTATAAACTGGCAGCCGACATGGCACCCGAAGTGGACATGTACCGCGAATCGTATGAAGCATTTTTGCAGCGGCTGGGCTTTAAGAAATAATCGAACAGGTTAGGTGTACCAACAGCCTTCCGGTAACCCGGAAGGCTGTTTTGTTTTGCGGGTTTGGCTGAACGGCAGATTATCCTATTTTTGTAAACACCAAATCCAATCGCATGAGTGTATTAGTAAATAAAAACTCCAGGGTTATCGTGCAAGGTTTTACCGGTTCGGAAGGAACGTTTCATGCCGGCCAAATGATAGAATACGGCACCAATGTGGTTGGAGGAGTTACGCCTGGGAAAGGAGGCACCGAACATTTGGGTCGCCCGGTATTCGATACCGTAAAGGAAGCAGTTAATAAAACCGGGGCTGATGTTTCCATCATATTTGTGCCACCGGCTTTCGCAGCCGATGCCATTATGGAAGCTGCCGATGGCGGTATTACGGTTATCATCACCATCACGGAAGGCATTCCGGTAAAGGACATGATGGTCGCCAAGAAATACATCCAGAGCAGGAATGTACGGCTTATCGGCCCCAACTGCCCTGGTGTAATTACACCGGGCGAAGCCAAGGTGGGTATTATGCCCGGCTTTGTTTTTAAGAAAGGAAGAATTGGTGTGGTCTCTAAGTCCGGCACACTTACGTATGAGGCGGCCGATCAGATTGTAAAGGCCGGGCTGGGTGTTTCAACAGCAATCGGTATTGGCGGAGACCCGATAATCGGAACACCCACCAAAGATGCCGTTGAACTTTTGATGAATGATCCTGAAACCGATGCTGTGGTGATGATTGGGGAAATTGGCGGTAATTATGAACCTGTTGCTGCACGCTGGATAAAAGAAACCGGAAATAAGAAACCGGTTGTTGGGTTTATTGCCGGGCAAACAGCACCCCCCGGAAGGCGAATGGGCCATGCCGGTGCCATTATTGGCGGAGCAGAAGATACTGCGGCTGCTAAAATGAAGATCATGCGCGAATGCGGAATCCATGTGGTGGAATCACCGGCAGAAATTGGCGAAACCGTAGCGCGCGTTCTTAAGAAATGAGGTCAGAAATTGGAGCGAAACTCGCGCTCTAAATAGCTGTTAAATTCTTTAACGTTTGCAAACGTGGTAATCTGCTCGGCTGAAAGTTCGGTATTGTCTTTCTGAAAGATTACCTCAGCGCAAAAATCCTTTATAATGTACAGGTACGCCTTGCGCCCGTTTTTAAGCCGGGTGCCCAGCATC